>CAXBKC010000426.1:0-3731 GCA_963975615.1 uncultured Oleiphilus sp. | reverse complement strand
TCACGCTCAATTTTCATTTGAATTAATCGACGCTCAAGACGATCTAAAGGCTCTGGCTTGGAATCCATTTCCATACGAATCTGGCTTGCGGCCTCATCCACCAAATCAATCGCTTTATCGGGTAGCTGACGATCCGAAATATAACGATATGATAATTTAGCTGCCGCGATAATGGCGCTATTAGTAATTTCAACACCGTGATGCACTTCGTAGCGCTCTTTCAAGCCACGAAGGATGGCAATACTATCTTCAACCGTTGGCTCTTCAACTAAGACTTTTTGGAAACGACGCTCTAAGGCCGCATCTTTTTCTATATATTCTCGATACTCATTAAGAGTAGTCGCGCCCACACAATGCAATTCGCCACGAGATAATGCCGGCTTCAACATATTCCCAGCATCCATTGAGCCTTCAGCCTTACCTGCACCCACCATCGTATGAATCTCATCAATAAAGAGAATGACACGCCCTTCTTCTTTTCCTAACTCGCTCAATACGCTTTTAAGGCGCTCTTCAAATTCGCCCCTAAACTTCGCACCAGCAATCAAAGCCCCCATATCTAAAGAAAGTACACGTTTACCTTTTAGACTTTCCGGCACCTCACCATTAACAATTCGCTGAGCCAAGCCTTCAACAATGGCTGTTTTACCGACACCAGGTTCACCAATTAATACCGGGTTATTTTTACGACGGCGCTGTAACACTTGGATCGTTCGCCTAATCTCATCATCACGCCCTATTACCGGATCTAATTTACCCTCAACAGCTTTAGCAGTTAAATCGACTGTATATTTTTCTAAGGCCTGTCTATTTTCTTCTGCACCTTGATCTTTCACTGAATCACCCCCTCGAACACTATCAACAGCCTTCTCTAAAGCAGCATGGTCAACTTTGTATTTTTTAAACAAATCCCCCAAAGAGCCTTTATCTGCAAGCGACGCCAACAACACCATTTCACTAGAAATAAATTGATCGTCTTTCTTTTGGGCAAACTTATCAGCCAAATTCAACAAGCGCCCTAAATCATTAGACATATGAATATCGCCATCACTGCCTTCTACTTTTGGCAAACGATTTATCAATTCAGTAACATCCTGCCTGAATGCCTTTACATCGACCGAAAGCTGCCTTAGCAACGCAGAAACGCTAGCATTCTGATCAATCAACACCTGAATTAAATGCACAGGCTCAATGAATTGATTATCCTTCCCCAGGGCAAGTGACTGCGCATCGGACAAGGCCACCTGTAAACGACTGGTTAATTTATCTATTCGCATAACGTACCTCTTTTATTACCCTTCGGATCGAAGGAATAAAATTTCTTCATTACCGCATCAATATGGCCGTATATTTCTTTTTCAAGTGGGTAAGAACAAAACGACGTCAAAAAAATGACGCAGATCAACTTTGATATATTGATGTTAAGCGAGTAACAATAAATGCATATAAGGATCGCGTCACAAGCTGCCCTCTTATGTTTGAAGTACAGAGCATTAGAGACTAATATAGCGAAGAATATAACGCCCTCCAAATATAGAAGTAACACACAACGCTATGCTTTCGTCTAAAAATTTAAATACTGCAAACACACCTATCTTTATTGATTTTGAAGCATCCAGCCTTGATTTGCTTTCAAGCTACCCGATTGAAGTAGGAATTTGCCTACCTAATAGTGAAACTAGAAGCTGGTTAATTAAGCCCCACATATTATGGAAAGACTGGTCAGAAAAAGCAGCGCGTATTCACGGGATAGCCCAAACCACACTACAGGAAGAAGGCCAAGAAATCAGTGATGTTATTGCTGAACTTAATTCTGTCATTACAGGCACCGTTTACTGCGATGCTTGGGCATTTGATAGTTTCTGGCTGCATCGCCTATTTAAAGCAGGAAAATGCAACCCGAACTTTGAGCTAGATTCAATTACCTCAATCCTAGATAGTGAGCAAATTGACCAATGGCAGGACGTTCGGGCAGGCGTTATCGATGATTTAAAATTAGCAAGACATCGCGCAGCTAACGACGCACTTATTTTGCATAAGACCTGGAAAAAAATCGGAGCCACAATTTAATGTTTCATCAATTTAAGCTTTTCAAGTCCCTCACAGTTATATCACTTAGCACTCTTGGCTTAGTTTCTTGCACGCCATCATTTCAAACAACGGCAGAACAATGTGCAACCTTTTCACCTGTTACCTTAGCAATAGCTGAAACAAATGATAATAGTGAGTTTAAGGTCTTAGCCAACAGCTCTTCCAACAACTATAAACTGCACCTTGAAGATGCTTTAAATAGCTTAGAAAATATTCAATCCAAGGCAAGCGATGGCACAACATCTCCTCTTAGCAGCGATGAACAAACAGCTATCCAGTTTATTTTAGACAAAGCCAAGGAAAAAATGGGTTATGTTATAGAAAATGGTAAAGTAAAGTCTGCAAGCAATCCCCTTGATTACTTAGAAAGCCTTTTTTCTGCCACCGATCCAGATGAAGTTATAGAAACATTTGTTGATGCTAAACGGAACCTCGCACGTGCCATTTCAAAAGCTGACAGCGTATGTAACTACACCAACTCAGGCATCAACCTAGTCATCGAAGACCCAAACATCCCTTCAAATGAAAATAACATTGTCAAAACCGTTAACTCTCAACTTAGCCTTAATTATAACCCAGACAGTAAAGGCGAAAATAAAGATACTGTCGATCAAATATTCCTTATCTCTTTATATGATGAGCCCATCGAAGATTTAGACATCTCAGAAAGAAAAGCTAAATCATTTTCAGGCATTACAAGAATTGCAGATACAGAATTTAAAGCAGCTGGAGCCAGCCTACCGAAGGTAAGGCAAATTAACTTCTCTGATAGCTTTATCAATGAAACATTTTTCTTTGATGATGATTTCGATCAACTAAAACTGGGCCAGCTTGTCACCACCTTATTCAATGCCACATGCAAAGATGCAGTGACAGGTGAAGAAATTGCTTGTACAGACCCTACTACAACCAGAATACCTCAGCATGATGCGTGTGATGGTGGAACAGATATTGATACCGGCTTGGCCCAAACCGATGAAAGAAACAAATTTCAAGAAAATTCCTTTCCGGTTGTCGCAGGTCACGCCGCTTTAGATAAAGTTCAGCGACTTCGTTTGGAAGTAGATTATCCGAACAATGAAATTCGTCTCTATGCATCAAGCTATGCGGAAAAGATCTTAAGAGCTGGTACGGACATTAATTCGTACGACCCCAATGATAACAATGACATCATCACCAACCCGACTAGATGTGAGCAACAAGCTGTCTTAACCGATTTGGATGAACTAGTAACAGATGAACAACGAAATGACCCCGATTTCCAAGGTGTGCGCTTAACGTTTGTTGAAGACCCAAATTATGACTTAATTGAAAGCGTTGATGGTAACGGTGACCCAGTTTTAGATGGTGATGGCAACCCCACATATGATGAGCCAACGCCAGTTTTCGTATTTGAAGGCACAGCGATTGCCGATAGACAGGGTTAATATTGGTACTACCATAAATAATTCACCACACAAAAAAAGGTGTTTGGCAAAAAACCAAACACCTTTTTTGTTACTTATCAATTAACTCTGTTTAGAAGACAAATCTGAAATATTCAAATGCTGGTCAATCATTTGTAGCAACTCCACATGTCGCGTTTGATCATCCTGCAGCTGCCTCAATGAAGATATGTCATAAATCTCTCTACCCTTTAA
>CAXBKC010000425.1:0-3750 GCA_963975615.1 uncultured Oleiphilus sp. | reverse complement strand
ATAATAAAACCTCATTTCGCGATGTTTTTGGCAACATTGTCGGCATTTCGCGTCTACTGTTGAAGGCTTATCCAGAAAGTGATTTCGTCTTGACGCCATTGGAAAATTTTTTAGCAAGATTGGTTGATCAGAATCCGCAAACACGTGTGCCAAACGTCGCAGATCTGCTTATCAGTATGCCGGAAGCCGCGATTTTGCTTGGTACGTCGTATGAGCAAGCGTACCGTCTATATGAAGAAGGGTATCTCAGATGCGCAGTCAAATTTAAATCACATGAAAAGCTAGTGAACGGTATAGGAGTATTTTATTTAAGAGAAATCATGGAGTTGCGTCAGTCAAGAATGCCGGTTGAGACAAGCAGCTATAATAATTATTTACCAGCGTGGTAACGTCATGTCGTTAAGTACGTTGTTGGAATTGGATGAGCCAAGCCGCTCAGAAACAATTCGTAAAGCTTTTGCTCCCTACACGCCTCTGCTAGAGGTTTCTGAAGATGTTAACGCTGCTGTTCTGGTGCTGCTTAACTTATCGCATAAGCGTCAGTACGCTCCTGATTTGTTGAATAAAAAAAGAGCAATTGAAACACTCAAAGATTGGCAGCATATCGAAAGTTGTGCGCAGGAAGTACAGTGGCTGCACTCACATAATCTAAAGCATCCTGATACACGTGTAGCATATCAGAGATTGTTAGTAAAAGCTGAGAAGCCCTCGGACAGTGTTGTTTCTTCATATAATAGCGTGAGTCGTTTGGGTTGGTCACACAACTCAGCAGCTGTGAATAAAGCAAAGCTTTTTGGAGCTAATTTTATATTTAAGGGTGTAGTTTGCTGTTTGGCCGCTATTGTTTTAGATAATGACAAGCAATGGCGGAAAGAATTCATGAGTCTTGGTATGTCTGATGGTCAATGGACTTACCTTCAGTCGCTTTTCGATAATTATTTAACTAAAAATTTATCACCTTCTTATGTGGATAGGCATTCAGTACAAGTTACCTTTCTTTATCAAGGAAAGGATGTCAGTATTACACCTGTCACATCACATTCGTTACTGGCCGACATTCAAATTGCTCGACGTAATAAATGTGAAGATTTTGCAACAATAAAACATTGGCACTCTTCAAGTGTTGGAGATTTAGCATCCTCGCTTGGAGGTAATGTCTCTGCTCTTAGTTATTCCCCTCGATTAGCCTGTAGCCAAAATAAAGAAAATGAAAATTCTTCTGGAATCTTTTTTGTAGACTTTCATCACAGTTCTTTAAGAAGTAAGTCGTTTATCCTGGCATGTAATAAAATTGTTGAAAGTAAAAGCTTGTTGACCGGAAAAAATAGGCGAGATCATAGGCGTTCTGCTATTAAGTTGCTGAGGCAGTCTTTATCTGAATGGCTATCCCCGGTTAGCTATTGGAGAAATATAGGAGGAGAAGTATTTTCAGGTCGTGTGAGCAATACAGCATGCCTTTTGATTTCTGCTCTTGACGAGGATGTACTTGGAATTCTACCTGAGGTTAATAAAGAATTGCACAGTATTTTGGTGAGGTATCCCCAAACGCAAAGCTTTGCTTATCATCCAGAGCTATTAATTCCTTTCAAGGCTCAACTTAAGTCTTTGTTGATTGGGATGAAAATCAAAGAAGATGAACACATGGCTGAAGAGCCATATCATTACCTTCACTTAAAAAACCTACATGTATTCGATGCGCAGGCGCTATCTTGTCCCTATCTAGTGGGCCTGCCTTCACTGCTAGCCGTATGGGGAACAGTCTATAACTACCAGCTACGTTTACGAAACATCCTTAAGCGGAACATTGTCTTTGAAGGAGTTGCCTGGTTTTTGCGGCAGTATGAGTCCTCCTCGGGTGCCAAGATACCTGCCCCTTATCTACCACCAGCGAAGCCAGGTGAGACTCCCAAGCGGCCAGGTCTTATTGATATGCGCTTTTGCGATTTGCGCATGGATTTAGTTATTCGCTATCGACTAGAGGATGGAGGCGATACCCCTCTGGGAAATGACGAATTGACTATGCTGCAGTCTGCGTTCCCTGGGAGGTTCGCTGGGGGAACTATGCAGCCCCCGCCACTTTATGAAGAGTTGCAGTGGTGCCAACTATATGGAGATGCAAACAGTTTATTGGCAGCCATATCGCTTCTGCCGGACGAAGGTCGTTGGGTTGTAGACTCAGAAAAACAGGTGCAAAGCATCGACAGCTTGGTGACATGGTTGTCCAAGCATCCCAATCATTTACCTGCTATGAGTGGCTACCAGCTGCTTGAAGAACCTTGCTATCGGTCTGGTTCACATAGGCAGCTCCATGCTTATGCTGAGCCTTTAGTCGGTCTAACAGAGACGTTGTCACCGGCAAGCGTCAGGCTCAATGGTAAAGCTGACTTTCTTAAAAACGCTTTTTGGAGGTTGAAAAGCCAGAACCTGACTATGCTGATGAAAAAAGCATAGGCAGGTCGGCATGATGAACTCTTTCAGACATCTTAGCTATGAGCGCTCTCTCAATCCGGGCAAGGCGGTTTTTTATTACCGGACAGATTCGAGCGAATTTGAGCCGTTGCAAGCGGAAGTGACGCGGTTTCGTGGCCCTAAGGCAACGTTTAGCGATGGCTATATGGCATCCGGGACTGCGCGTGCTAAAGAAACGAGCGATTTGGGCTTTTCTAATCCTATAATGCTCGAAACGTGTTATGTACCACCGCTAGTCGATACGTTGTATTGTCGTTTTTCTTTACGCATCATTGCAAACAGCTTAGAACCAAACATCTGTGATAATGCAGGAGCGACAAAAGCATTGAAAGAGTTCTCTGGTACTTATAGAAACTTGGGTGGATACCAAGAGCTAGCAACTCGATATGTCAAAAATATCCTTTCAGCTGAATGGCTTTGGAGAAATAAAGTTGCAAGAGGGATAGCAGTTGAGGTTTCTACGTCTAATTTAAAAAAATATTATGTTAAAGACGCACAGTATAAGGAATGGGGATCTTCTTGGGAAGGAGATGATTTTAAATCATTAGAAGGGCTTGCGGCTGAGCTTGAAGAGTCACTTTCTTACCCACAAAAATTTCTTTTTGCTGATGTGACTGCCGAAATAAAAACAGAATTTTGCCAAGAAATTTTCCCCAGTCAATTATTTATTGAGAAGGGTGATAGAGGCAACGAAAGTGCGGCTAGGCAGTTTATGAAAAGCACAATGCACGACGGTCGTCAAGCAGTTGGCTTTGGTGCTTATAAAGTCGGAGCAGCAATTCAAAAAATTGATGACTGGTGGCTAGATGAAGGTGCTGAATACCCTTTGAGGGTGAGTGAATACGGTGCAGATCGTAGTCGGGTTTTAGCTATGCGTGAACCAGTTACGAAGAAAGATTTTTACTCGCTGTTAAACGAAATTACAAGTATTACAGAGGAAATGATTGAAACCAGGCAGGTCAGCCCTAATGCACACTACGTGATGTCTATGCTAGTGAAGGGGGGGATGTTCCAAAAAGGAATTAAGAAGGGTGAAAAATGAGATACTTTTTTTACATAAGATATTTAATGCCTTCATCCAATCACGCATTTTTAGCAGGGAGGTGCATTGCTTGCTTACATGGTCTTATGAGCGGCTCTAAGATAGCAAGTTCGGGCATTGGTGTTTCGTTTCCATCATGGGCTACGGACTCAGTAGGGGACTCAATCGCTTTTGTAAGTAAAGATATTAATGCTTTGTTTTATTTGTCATCAGTGCGGTATTTTAAAAATATGGCGGAC
>CAXBKC010000424.1:0-3772 GCA_963975615.1 uncultured Oleiphilus sp. | reverse complement strand
GCACGTTGGCGCTTGGTAAGTTGGTATTCTTCTATGATGATAACGGCATCTCAATAGATGGTGAAGTCGAAGGTTGGTTTACTGACGATACACCAAAACGTTTTGAGTCTTACGGTTGGCAAGTTATTCCTAATGTCGATGGTCACGATGCAGATGCCGTAAAAGCGGCTATTGAAGCTGCAAAAGCAAACAAAGATCAGCCTACAATTATTTGCTGCAAAACAATCATCGGTTTTGGTTCCCCAAATAAAGAAGGTAAAGAAGATTGTCATGGCGCTCCATTAGGTGATGATGAAATTATAGCAACACGTGAACGTCTGGGTTGGACTCAACCAGCGTTTGAGGTGCCGGAAGATATTTATGCTGGTTGGAATGCCTTAGCTAAAGGTGAGTCTTTAGAAAACGAATGGAATGCCAAGTTTGACGCCTACAAAGCTGCTTTTCCTGAACTAGCGGATGAACTAGAACGTCGTTTATCAGGCAAATTACCTGCAAATTTTTCACAACAAGCACAAGATTATATTAATCAGTGCCAGTCTGACGGTACAACAATTGCCAGCCGAAAAGCATCTCAAAACTCATTAAATCAATTTGGACCTCTATTACCAGAAATCCTAGGTGGTTCTGCTGATTTAGCTGGCTCTAACCTAACTATTTGGGACGGCTGTAAGGGCGTTACTAGAGAAGACGCAAGCGGTAATTATATTTATTACGGCGTACGCGAATTTGGTATGTCAGCTATTATGAATGGTGTCGCCTTGCACGGTGGCTTTATTCCTTATGGTGCGACTTTTCTAATTTTTATGGAATATGCACGTAATGCGGTAAGAATGTCTGCTCTAATGAAGCAACGTGTTATTTATGTATTCACCCATGATTCAATTGGTCTAGGTGAAGATGGTCCAACGCATCAACCTATCGAACAAGTTTCTAGCTTACGCTTAACGCCCAATATGAATCTTTGGAGGCCATGTGATACGGTAGAATCTGCTGTTTCTTGGAAGCATGCAATACAAAGAGAAGATGGCCCAAGTTCACTTATATTTTCAAGACAAAATCTTCCCCATCAAGATAGAACAGTTCAACAGGTAGCCGATATAGAGAAGGGCGGTTATATCCTTAGTGACTCTGATGGCCAGCCAGATTTGATTTTGATCGCAACAGGCTCTGAAATCGGTTTAGCGCAGGAATCCGCTCTTAAATTAAGAGAGACCGGCCACAAGGTGCGTGTTGTATCCATGCCTTCGACAGATGTATTTGATCAACAAAGTGCTGAGTATAAGCAAGCTGTTTTGCCTCTTGAAGTTAGCGCAAGAATTGCAATTGAAGCTTCCATGGCCGATTACTGGTACAAGTATGTAGGTATTGATGGTCGCGTAGTCGGGATGACTACATTTGGCGAGTCAGCACCCGCAAATCAGTTGTTTGAAGAGTTTGGTTTTACTGTAGAAAACATTCTTTTTGTCGCTGACGAACTGCTTTAAAATTTAAATAAAGAGTAATGGATTGATTAATTTAATGAGAAATTCTCGATGACCTATCGTGTTGCTATTAATGGCTATGGTCGAATTGGTCAATCTGTATTACGTGCATACTATGAGTCTCGCCTTTCGGGTGGTATTACGTATCCGTTTAAGATTGTTGCTATCAATGAGTTGTCTGATATAGATACCATTGCTTATCTTACTCGATACGATACCACGCACGGACGCTTTCCTCTTAAAGTTGAAGTCAAAGGCTCTAGCACCTTATGTATTGATGGCGATGAGATACTGGTTGTCAGGCATGAAAAGGCATTGGAATTACCTTGGTCGGACCTTGGTATCGATCTGGTTTTAGAATGCACAGGAGCATTTAGTACACATGCTCTGGCTTCAAAACATATTGATTCAGGTGCAAAGTGTGTTCTGTTATCACAACCTGGCGATGGAAGTGTCGATAAAACCATTATCTACGGTTTTAATCATGATGATATAACTGGAAATGAGTCTGTTATATCGAATGCATCCTGTACAACAAATGCGATTTTGCCACTGATTGATATTCTTAATAAAGAGTATTCAATAGAGCTCGGTTCACTGACAACAATTCATTCTGCAATGAATGATCAGCCGACCATTGATGCATATCACCATCATGATCTACGAAGAACACGTAGCGCTATGCAGAACGTTGTTCCTGTAGAAACCGAGTTGGCGAAGGGGATTGAGCGTTTTTTGCCTGAAATGAAAGGCAAGTTAATGGCGACAGCATTGCGAGTTCCGGTTATCAATGTTTCAGCGATAGATATTAGTATTATGGTGTCTGTTGAAACATCGCATGCAGATGTAAATAAGCTTTTGCAGGAGAAGGCAGGCTCAGACACATTTAACATGCTTGCCTATATCGATCAGCCTTTGGCTTCATCCGACTTTATACATGAGATTCATTCAAGCGTCATTGATGCTAGCCAAACACGTGTTGTCGGCGGAAAGCTCATTAAATTATTAACGTGGTTTGATAATGAGTGGGCCTATGCAAATAGGATGTTAGATGTCGCTGCTCATTGGTTATCAAAAAAGAACTGAATTTTTACTTAAAATATATTTTTGAAAAGAAAATTAGGAAACTGCATGAACGTTATTAAAATGACTGATCTTGATCTTAAAGGGAAGCGAGTATTAATTCGTGAAGATTTAAACGTACCGATTAAAAATGGAAAAGTCACCAGCGACGCAAGAATCCGCGCTTCGTTACCAACGATTGAGTTGGCTATTAACGCCGGCGCAAAAGTCATGTTAATGTCTCATTTAGGTAGACCCACTGAAGGAAATTATGCTGAAGAGTTTTCATTGGCGCCTGTAGCTCAGCATTTATCAACTTTATTAGGTAAAAATGTCGAGTTAGTAAAAGACTGGGATGCTCAATTGAATCTCAATAACAGTGATGTTGTTTTATTTGAAAATGTTCGCTTCAACAAAGGTGAAAAGAAAGACGATGAAGCTCTTTCTAAAATCTATGCTGGCTTATGCGATGTTTTCGTTATGGATGCCTTTGGCACAGCGCATAGAGCACAAGCATCAACTCATGGTGTAGCGAAATTTGCACCGATAGCGTGCGCGGGGCCATTACTAGCGGCAGAGCTTGAGGCCTTGACAAAAGCATTAGACAATCCAAAACGACCTCTTGTTGCGATTGTTGGTGGCTCAAAGGTTTCAACCAAACTTACGGTACTAGAATCATTATCTACAATTGCTGATCAATTGATTGTCGGTGGCGGTATAGCAAATACTTTCTTGGCGGCAGCGGGCTATCCTGTTGGTAAGTCTCTTTATGAAAAGGACTTACTCGAAAATGCTAAGGCTTTAGCTGAAAAAACGTCTATCCCTTTGCCGTCTGATGTGGTTGTTGGTAAGGAGTTTTCTGAAACAGCAGAAGCGACCTTAAAACAGGTTTCAGACGTAAGCTCTGATGATATGATTTTTGATATTGGTCCAGAGTCCGCAAAAGCATTTTCTGAAATTTTGAAAGGTGCAGGTACTATTATTTGGAATGGCCCAGTTGGCGTATTTGAATTTGATCAGTTTGGCGAAGGTACAAAAGCTTTATCATTGTCGATTGCTGGCAGTAGCGCATTTTCAATAGCAGGTGGTGGCGATACTTTAGCCGCAGTTGATAAATATAATATTGCCGATAAAGTGTCTTATATTTCAACAGGTGGTGGCGCTTTTCTAGAATTCGTTGAAGGCAAAATATTACCTGCAGTCTCTATTTTAATAGAGCGTGCAAAAGC
>CAXBKC010000423.1:0-3794 GCA_963975615.1 uncultured Oleiphilus sp. | reverse complement strand
ACTCTTTGAACCGATCTGTATTCCTTTGAATGCGACGTTGGTCTTGATCTTCACCATCAATATCAACCAACAATAAATTTAAGTGAGCATTAGCTTTTTTTACTTTATTGTATAAAAATATTTTATTGAGCATTAAATAGACTCTTTCTCTCATCATAATTGATGAAACTCTAGAGGCTTTTATTTCAATGAAAATTTCACTCTCACCAGTATTAATGTAGCCATCGTAAATCGGTTGAATATTGCTCACCGCATCTATGCCGCTAAACTGTGTAACGAGTTTAGCTTCCTGCATTAGATCGTATTCAGTAAGACTTCTTTTTGAGAGAAACTTAGAAAAAGCAATTTCTTCAAGTTTTTGATGATTTATTCGTCTTCTTACAGGCCGAACACGCTCAGTTGACGCTTCGCTTTCTTCATCTCGCTTCTTGCTAATTTCATCATCAGTCGCTTTTTCTACGCCCATTCTTTTTGCTAAATCATCAGGGAACCCAATTATATTTGTACTGGACTGGTTTTGTGAGATAGAAGTCACCACATTAACTAACTCTCTTCTTAACTCAGTATTTTCGGAATTAAGCTTAATGATTGAATTTTCTTTTGCTTTTATCTCACGAGACATTGTGAGTAATTTGCCAACACTAAAATTATCAAAACTCTCACTTAGTACAATAACAACGAGTAGAACTATAAGTGTAATAATCCCCGTTGAAATAGTTCCTTTTGGTTCAAGAGATAGAAAACTATATGCAACAAGCCATACAATGAAACCGACTAAGCCGACAATTAAGGCTCTTACAAAATTATTACTTTTACTTTCCGTCATAAATTTGTCCATTTTAGCCTTATAACGTTTTAGTATTTATGCGTTGCGCTGTTTGCAAGGCACAACTCGGTTTTTGGACTTGGCCGATGCCACATTCATATTAATCGGTATGTTTTATGTTATATGTTATATGTTATATGAATTTACTTTTTTTCGGTAGTGGTATTTGTACAACCTTTAGGCTAATTATCTGTTCTGATTACACCTTTTAAAGTAGGATTGATGATGTTCAATCTTTTTCATTGATCGATTATTGCCTTGCCCCTGATATACCTTACTGACACGGAATGGGGCATAAATGATTTACACTGTAGTGACACATTTCTGAACTTGAGTTCAAGATGTGTATGACTAAAGCACATAAAGGACTACTAAAATACACACCGACATTTAGTTGAGTTTCTCCACTGTCCTACATTTGGGAAAGTTTGAACAGCCCCAAAATTTAGATCCTGCATTTTGGCCTTTTTTAGCTTCACGTAACACCATATCTGATCCACATTTTGTGCAAAGCTTATCGGTATTTTTTTGCTTAATGATTTCTTTAACATGCACTTTATGGGCTTGGTTTGTTGAAAACCCTCGCGCTAAACGACCTGATTCAATATTTTTAATGACATCTAAAACTTGCTGTTGATTCAGTAGTTCAGCTGAATGTGAACGAATGTATGATAAGCAACAACTTGCATGAGTGACATTCTCCGGCATCTCTGTTTTAAACTCGCTCTCACCGATAAATACAACTACTGAAAAGAGTGCATCTATGCTGATATTAAGCTGCGCTTCTAGTGTTTTTAGATGCTTATAATTTTGATGAATTGGATTTTGAAACTTAGATGAGTATTTAAAAATTTTCTGCGTCCACAGCTTTTGGTTAGCAGAGCCAAAAATCCATCCTTTCATGTTTTTTGTTTCAACAATGAACACACCAAATTGGGACACAATGATATGATCAATTTGAGTTGTTCCTTCTTTTGTTGGCAAGGTGACATTTTTGATTAGGTAATATTCGTTGCTAGGTAATTTCTTGAGTATCAAGTTGACCTGAAACTCACCAAAAACACCTTTAAACCAAGGCGTTCTGATTATAAAAGTCAATATAATTACGGGGAAGATATACCAAACCTGAAAAGCCGCACTAAAAACCATTCCTAATAGGTCCACAGACAAACCCTTATAGTTAAAACTCATAATAGATTAAACCACCCAGCAAGTAATAATGATCACTGCAGAAAATCATCAATTAATATTTGTACGACAAAAAAGGTAAGTAATCTTAAATATTACTTAAGATCTAACCCTTTTTTAAACAAAAACTCGTTCGAACGAGGACGGTAATCTAAGTATTAGGTATAGATGAAATATACTATTTAAAACCAAGTTAGATTTTTCTTAACCTGCTAAAAAGAGATACAGACAACCGTTTAAATTGTCATGCGCGGCCAATGTAGGACGATACGTCGATGACACTTACAGAGCTCTTATGAAGATTGTAATAATCACGAGTAACCTTAATATCAAGGCCATATTTACCAATTATCTTCTGATAAATTACAGGTTGTTTAGATAGTACACTAGTTAATGCCCTCCCCCCATTCAAGAATTTTAGGGGATAATGAGTTCCTAAAACATATAGGTTCTTAGATTTTTCTGTATCGAATTCCGCAAGTTCAAAGAAGTCTTTAAATATTCCGTTTTGTCTTATCGACTCAGAGCCACCTTTCCAGTCGATAAATTTAAATTCGGCTACTTGAAAGTTCGTTTCAAGATCAAATTTTCGCCCTGTATTTCCGGCTCCCAGAGATACACTTTGCACGATCTCCCCAGGTTTTAAAATATCCTTGAGCGCATGTAATATGCCTGAAGCATGGATTATTACATTAATCTCTCCTGCTACTTTTTTTATTGTAAGAGCTGAATTAATAAATTCGTCAGAGATATTATTTTCAGAACAAAAAGATATCGATTCATCAATATTCGACCCTACGATCCCCTTTTCCAATGCAGATAGACTCTCCGTTAGAGAATCCCCCTGAAATTTACTGATGTCTTCAATTGCTCTATCAATACTCATAGCTCCCCTTGCGCATAAGCTCTCATTAAGGTGCGAGAATTATTAATTGTTAAGTAACACTTGTCATATCTACAACGGCTTACTATTTGTAAGTTAAAGTAATCCATTTTTCTTTCGCCAATCGTTAACTTTAGCCTTTGTTTCTTCTGTAAACCCACTTCTTACATTATTTAGAATTATATTTTCGGACCCGTGTGATGACCGAAGCCCCCAATATTGAGATGAGCGACACATAATTAATAGAATCTTGCCATTCTTGGCTTTTGGAATTAACACATTTCGAAGATAACTCTGAGCAGCCCAAACACTAGGTATGCTATTAGCTACAGACTGGACTTTATCCATATTGACAGAGGCATAAGGAATTAGATTGAACACTGCAATATTTTTAGCAGCAGCTTCAATATCACCGGCATACAAATACTTTGCAACAGGTCGAAACCACTTATCCCAACCAGGAATATTATAGGGATAAGGCTGATCACCATCTAATTGTTTAAAAAGTACCTCTTTTAATTCTGCAGAGCCTATCACCTTACGAGACCCATTATCTACGCTTGGATTTGCATAACAAAGGACAATACTTGCTGTTTTCAAAGGTCCAAAATATGGGCCAGGAGGAAGCTCATATTCAAAGTCACCATCAATTAATAACTTAAGCTCTTCCAGAACGATATTATCATTCGGATGTCGGAAAGTGCCTTTGATGCGGCAAGCACACCAGTAGTCAAAAAAATCCATTTTCAATCCTTGTGTTACTTAACTGATTGTTTGCTACATTACTTTTACTTACAAACATAATAAAAAAACATCCTCTCAGTGACACACTAGGAGGTTTTGCTGTCTATTCGGCAGATACCGATTTAACTTATTGTCGCGAATATAAGACACCAA
>CAXBKC010000422.1:0-3813 GCA_963975615.1 uncultured Oleiphilus sp. | reverse complement strand
TTAGATGATATTGATGATAACCAGCTTCTAGCCCAACTTGGAGTTGATGCTCAAAAGAAAAATGATATTACGGAACTGAAACACGTCAAATCTCAAGCACAAAAAGAAAGAGAACAGTCTGACGAAGTTGGCACCAGGAAACCATGTAAAGACTTCGATAAGTTCAAGCCAATGTTTGAGTCTGTTCAAGAAGATTTGAACACAGGAAAAAGAAAAACCATACCCTTCAGTAAAGATGGCAGTATAGAAAAAGGTAACTTTTTCATTGTTTCAGGACAAAAAGCCTTTATCGCATCGGTCGGTGATTCATTCATCGGTAAAGATGGTAGAAACGAATATCGATTAAGGGTTATCTTCGATAACGGCGTTGAAAGCAATCAACTCATGCACTCACTGCAAAAACGGCTTTGGGAAGACAAAGCTGGCAGACGAATCAGTGATAAAAGTTATGGTCCACTCTTTGATGGCATCAAAGATGAAGATGACCTAGCTAGCGGAACAATCTATGTTCTGCGCAGCAAGTTGGACCACCCCGTCATAAACAGTAGTCGAGATGTAATACACAAAATTGGCGTTACAGGTGGCGACGTCAAACGACGAATTACCAATGCTGAAAAAGATCCTACATACCTAATGGCGGGTGTTGATATTGTCGCCACCTATGAGCTGTTTAACATCAATAGCAAAAAACTCGAAGCCTTGATTCATCGTTTTTTCGACAATGCAAAAATGGAAATACAAATCAAAGACCGTTTTGGAAACCCAGTTGTACCTAGAGAGTGGTTTCTTGTGCCACTGTTTGTTATTGATGAGGTTGTAGAAAAGATCAAAGATGGGACTATAGGTGAATACCGTTATAATACGGAATCTGCTGCTTTAATTAAGAGGTAGAGTTCTTGTTAAATTCATTCTATAACCGCTATTAAATGAGAAATTACATATGGACAAAGCAGCTTTCAATAGTCCACTTTTTTAGAATAATATATGGACAAGTAAAAACAACGAAACACCTTGTGCCATAAGGCTTTATCAATGTCCATAAACTTCTAACGAGCTAGTAGGCGGATTAGCCAATACAATATCGTGCTGCTGACTTGGAGTAATGTCTTGAAGGTTTTCCCCCAGAGTATTAGTGTGGATAACGTTAGGCGCTTCGATGCCATGAAGAATCATATTCATTATGGCGATAACGTAAGCCAAGGACTTTTTCTCTTTGGCGTAGAAGGTTTTTTCTTGAAGCGTTTTAAGATCAGAAGTCGATAACTGTTTCTTCTCGCGGCCACCTTGACGTAAGTAATCATATGCCTCGCACAAGAATCCCGCAGAGCCAGCAGCACCGTCGTAGATAGTTTCGCCTATCTTTGGCTGGATAACATCCACCATCGCCCGAATAAGTGGCCTAGGCGTATAGTATTCGCCTCCGTTACGACCAGCGTTGCCCATATTCTTAATTTTGGTTTCATATAGGTGTGAGAGTTCGTGCTTCTCTTCCTGTGAACGGAAACGCAGTTCGTCTACTTTTTCTAAGGCATCTCTCAGTGAGTAGCCGCTTTGGATTTTGTTTTTGATCTCACCGAAGATTTCACCAATCTTATATTCGATGGTATCTGGACTTTCTGCGCGTAGCTTAAAGCCTTTAAGGTAAGGGAAAAGCTCGCCATCGACATACTCCATCAAGTCATCGCCTGTTAAAGCATTGTTATGATCGAAGTTGCCTTGGATATCTTTAGGTGCAGCCCATGAACCCCAACGGTGTTGCTCATCAATAATGTATTGGTATTCTTCCCCCATCAGCTCGGCTTCTAGGGATTTGCTGTATTCCAGATCATCAAGGTATTTAAGGAATAGCATCCAAGACGATTGCTCTGTGTAATCTAATTCGCTAGAGCAGCCTGCATCTTTACGGAAAATGTCATCGATATTTTTGAAGGTTTGTTCGAACATTCGTGTTTTTGTCCCTAAGGGCTTTGCCCAATAATTTTTTATATTATTCTTTGCTTAAATGATTTACTCAAGTGCCTTGTTTAATGTCGGCCTGCTTACCTCGAAGTGACGAGCAACTTCAGCTTTTGTCATATTTGGATCGAGCAACATCGCTTTGGCTTTCTTAATATCGGCATCACTTAACTTAGCTTTACGGCCGCCTTTGCGTCCACGTGCTCTTGCTGCCTGCAAACCTGCTTTTGTTCTTTCTGAGATTAGCCTCCGCTCAAATTGAGCAATGGCACCAATCATATGAAACGCTAACTCACCAGTTGCCGTAGTCGTATCAATATTTTCGCTGAGAGATATGAACTGGATGTTACGTTGTTTAAAGTCATCTAGCAGCTCGATTAAGTCTTTAAGACTTCGACCTAACCTATCTAATCGCTGCACAACAATCACATCACCTTCTCGCGAAGCGTCTATCATACGCTCTAATTCTGGGCGAGTTCTTGACTTACCGCTCGCATTTTCACGATAGATGCGTTCACAGCCCGACTCGTTCAACGCATCAAGCTGAGGTGCGGTATCTTGTTCGTCAGTACTGACCCGTGCATAGCCTATCCGCACATTGAACCTCTCATGTAAAACAAACACTCTATTTATTTACGTAGAAAAGTTTACGGGTTTATTTACATAAAGCAATAAGATTTAGGGGGGGAATGCGGGGTGGGGTTTATTGGTAAAGGAAATGGTCGTTTGATTAACGGTCCTGATGCTCAATGAATGGTTGGAGAATATGATTGCAATATAGCTCTTTAGGCAACTCGCTCCAATTTTTTAATGTATATTGGAGCTTTTCTCGATACACTTTTACGTATTAGATTCTCCGTGATTTTAAATAAGGATAAGTATGGGTACTGAGATTTTAGAAAAAAAAGGTGGGGCCTTACTATCCACGGATACAACAAAATTTGAAGAATATTTAGATTATCTTGGCTTGCCAACAGATAATATTATTGCTGAATTATCGGAACGACAGGTTATAGAGCAAAACTTGCCAAGCTTTATCGAATCACTACCTGATGAGGTTAAGCGCGAAGCTAGGTATTTGTCTAAATTTGTAGCAGGAGCTGCTATTGGCCTGTTTGATGCCTCTTTAAATTATGTTTGGAATGAGGTAGTTCTTAATTTACGGCAAAAGGCTGTTATTTATGGCCTAGATATGTTTTTTGATGCTGCAGTTGGACCTTCAAGACGAGAAGATTATACAAAAGAAGAAGACCTGTCTGGTCTTAAAGACAATACTCTCATTAATACTTGTAAAAAACTTGAGCTAATATCCGATGTCGTTTATACAAAGTTGCATCATATATTAACCATGAGAAATGATATCGGTGCTTCTCACCCGAATTCATATTCAATAAATGGTTTTGAGTTACTAGGTTGGCTGCAAACTTGTATTAAAGATATATTGAATGATAAACCCTCCGAATCTGCTATTCAGATAAAGTCTTTTATCGACAACCTCAAGGTATCTACTTCAGTTTTAGATGAGCAAGCTATTAAAAGTATGGAAAGGCCTTTAAAAGAGCTTTCCCTTCAAAATACTGATAACTTGCTAAATAGCATCTTTGGCATTTATACCTCAGATAAAACAGGAAATATCGTAAGAAAAAATATTGCCTTATTTGCGCCTCATATTTGGGATAGAAGTAGCGAGAACATTAGATATAAGCTTGGAGTTACTCTTGATGGCTACAAAAATAACCTCCATGGAGAGAAGCATAAGCTCGGGATAGAGTTTTTTGCCTTTTGTGATGGAAATAGGTATCAATCTCTAGAGTCTAGAATTATTTCTCTAGATGGGCATGCAGATGACTTATTAGA
>CAXBKC010000421.1:0-3835 GCA_963975615.1 uncultured Oleiphilus sp. | reverse complement strand
TAGCGCTTAGCTTACGTCTTGATCTCTTATATATACCCACTAGCTCGTCCATTGTGCTGGTAGGCTTAATAACGGTTTTGATCAGTATTTTTTCTTTTGCAAGGTTAGGCTTGTATCGTGCAGTTATACGCTATATGAGTAATCACGCAATGCTTGCAATTATTGCGGGTGTTGCGGTTTCTACTGTTGTTCTCTCAGCTTTGGTTTTTTTGCTTAGTGCGCCTATTCCACGTTCTGTACCTATTATTTATGCCTGCTTAGCGCTGATTTTTGTCGGTGGAAGTCGTATGATCGCGCGTTCATTGGTGCATAGGAAAATGATGCAGCCAAAGGAGCGCGTTTTAATTTATGGTGCTGGTAAGTCTGGCTTGCAACTTAGCTCTATTTTATTTCATAGTAAGCAGTTGCAGCCTGTCGCTTTTATTGATGATGACGTTTCCAAGCACGGCAGTATTCTCAACGGATTATCGGTTTATGCACCTGAAAAGATAGAGAGTATTATTAATAAATACGGAGCAAAGCGCGTTTTATTAGCACTTGGTCACGCACCCCGTTCAGCTCGTAGTAAGGTTATCCATCTGTTAGAGACACACCCTGTTGTTGTTCAAACTATTCCACAGATTAGTGATGTAGTCAGCGGCAAGGCTAAAATTGAAGAAATTCGTGATGTGGATATTGAGGATTTGTTAGGTCGTGATGAAGTAGTTGCCGACAGAACGGGTATCTCTGACTGTATTTCTAATAAAGTTGTCATGGTTACTGGTGCGGGTGGTTCGATTGGCTCTGAGTTATGTAGACAGATTGTTAAGCTCAATCCAAGCCGTTTAGTGCTTTTTGAGTTGTCTGAATATGCGCTTTACCAAATAGAGCAGGAACTATCAGAATATATCCATAAGAAAGATTTGAAAGTTGAGCTACATGCTATTATGGGCTCCGTTCAGAAGCAGCATCGCATGGAAGTCGTCATGAAAAGCTTCTCTGTTGAAACTGTTTATCATGCCGCTGCCTATAAGCATGTACCACTTGTCGAGCATAATGTGATTGAAGGCGTACGCAATAATGTCTTTGGCACTTGGTATTGTGCTGAAGCTGCCATTAAGGCTGGGGTGAGTACTTTTGTTCTTATTTCTACTGACAAGGCTGTTCGGCCTACTAATGTCATGGGTGCTACCAAACGCTTGTCTGAATTAGTACTTCAAGGCCTTGCTCAAAGGCAGAATAAAACCCGTTTTTGTATGGTTCGCTTTGGTAATGTGCTTGGTTCTTCTGGTTCTGTTGTGCCGCTGTTTAGAAGACAAATCCAGGAAGGTGGGCCGATTACCGTGACGCATCCTGATATCACGCGTTACTTTATGACGATCCCTGAAGCTGCCTTGCTAGTACTTCAGGCGGGTTCAATGGGTAAAGGTGGAGATGTATTCTTACTCGATATGGGTGAGCAGGTTAAGATTGCTGATTTAGCAGTTAAGTTAATTCACTTAATGGGCTTGGAGCAAAAAACTGATTCAAACCCAGATGGCGATATTGAAATTCAATACACTGGCTTAAGGCCAGGTGAAAAGCTTTATGAAGAGCTATTAATTGCGAATGACCCTTTACCAACAAGTCATCCGAGAATTATGAAGGGTAGGGAAATTTCATTACCTTGGTCTGAAGTTGAGGCGATTCTCAAGCAAATAGATCAGTATTCCCATTTGTTTGACTGTTACTCTGTTCGTAATGTCTTACTTAATGCGCCACTTGGTTACAATCCTTCTGATCAAATAAATGATTTAGTATGGAATTTATCTAAAAACGAATATGAGCAGGAGGCTAAGCTATCTTCTGGTGAGCTGGTTTTGTCTTGTAGTGATTCATCTAAATCAACTTTAGCATCCGGCGTAAATGATAAAGTTTCGAATGTCGTTTCTATTTCTAGGTCCCCTAAAAAGCACGCTTGATTTTAAGTGTCGCTAGTCGTATTTAGTAATGTGGTGGAGGAACATCTACTACATTCTCTTCCTGAGAATCACTTTTTATCTCTTGCATTGACTGCTTTAATAAGCGATTTGCATCCCAAAGCTTCATGATTTCTTTATCTTGGCGCGTGACGATATCATTTAGACTGTTGAGTAGGTCATCTTGAAAGATTACTTTCATTTCTAAATCATCAATTCTGTTATTCATTGAATCGATTAGTTTGTTTATATCTAAGCTAGTATTTTGAGTCATTCTTAATTCTCACGAAAAGGATGAATTGGATAATGATAGTTTGCTTAAGATTAATCAATCTAGAACGCTCATTCTTGGAATAAAATCTGTTATCATGCTTGCGCTGGATTATTTAGAGGCAATTAAGTGGCTGTTTAATTGAAATTATTTTGCTACTTGTTATCTATAATCGAGTCTAGCTCTTGCCATATCAATCAGTTTTGATTTTTGCTGGGCAGGTTAGTTTACAAAATGGTCAGCAGGGCCATTAAATTATTCATACTTTTAAATGAGAAATATCCATGTCTACACAAAGTTTATCTAAGAAACTCCTTATCAGTGCAGTTGTTGCTTTACCATTTCCATATCTATTACTGATTGTCGCACAGTTTGCAGGTTCATTACCTAATGAATTAAGTGCAAGTTCATTTTTATCAAGTGATCAAGGCGCTAGCTTTTATATTATTGCTTGGTTGATTTTCCTTGCCGCTTCTTTAATTACTACTATTGCAGCAGCAGGCACTAAAGGCACTTCGTCTTACTCGAATAATTCCGATGACTCAGACGATTCAGATGGCCCAGAAGGCTCAGAATCTGGAAGTGTTAAATGGTTTAACGTAAACAAAGGTTTTGGTTTTATTACAACTGATGGCGGTGAAGATGTGTTTGTTCATTTTCGTTCGATCCGTGGTCATGGTCGACGATCTTTACGTCAAGGCCAGTTAGTGCGCTTTGATTTAAGTGATGGCGATAAAGGTAAGCAGGCTGATAACGTGTCTGTAAGTAAGTAATTCGATTTTTAATAAATCCCTTCTTTACAAAGGGTAACTAATTAAAAAGCCTCCTCATGATAATGTAGGGGGCTTTTTTTATTTCTTTATGAGCAGATAAAACGGATAGCGAACAATACTTATACAAGCACATTCATAGGGTGCGCCCGCGCACCGGTCGTTTCCATGGAGTTCGTTCAATGGTGCGCAGGCGCACCCTATAAGCGATGCGTATACTCTTCAGAATACCAATCGATGGGGTATAAACCTTTCTTTACATCTCTATGAAACGTTGAATATTCCCAATCTTTTACATTGGAAACGAGCCCGTGTTTGACTGGGTTCATGTAGCAATAGTTGATGTGTGCGTCATAATCGCTTTTTGTAAAAATGTGATGCTCCCAAAACCTTCTTTGCCAAATACTTGATTCGTTTCGCTTAGTTCTAGAGATGCTTTGTGGGATTTTGTAGTGCTCTCCAATTTGCTTAGTGACTAAGCGCTTGATCATAGACCAACGCCAAGTTGTGTCGTGGTCATACTCTGGGAGCTGCCAAATACAGTGTAGGTGGTCGCTTAATAAGACCCAAGCAATAATGTCGAAAGGTTTTTGTTTGCGGGTGAGTTTGATGGCATTTCTAAGTGCGTGCCTGAATTCAGAATCAATAAAAATAGGGCGTCGACGATATGCATTAACCGTAAAGAATACGGTTGAGCCTTGTTGGTATAATCTTGAATAATTGGGCATTTGATAAATCCATTTATCGTGTGCATTTAAGGTTGGCTTCAAGCTTTGTAAACGTGAAGATGATCCTGATATTTAAGGTAACTAACCCCAATTAATCAACTTCCTCTCATCTCTCGTCAGTAATAACCA
>CAXBKC010000420.1:0-3841 GCA_963975615.1 uncultured Oleiphilus sp. | reverse complement strand
TATATCTTCACCTTTAAGCAGACCGTTTGCTGCATTAGCTAATTGAGACAATGTAATAGATTGAATCATCTTAAACCAAGACCTCCCAACCATTATCTCGGGATACTTCTAAGCCTAGCGCCTGCCTAACCACATCTAAGTCGCTAAAGTAATATTTCTTACCTTTAATTTCCTGCCATGTTTCATGCCCTTTTCCAGCAACCAAAACTAGGTCCTGTGAACCCGCTTGAGATATAGCGAGCCGGATAGCACCTTCTCGATCATGCTCCAAACTAACGGCACTTTTATCCTCGAAACCTTCAAATATCTGACCAGTGATCACATCCGCAGCTTCATTACGTGGGTTATCATCAGTCACAATAATGGTGTCAGCTAGCTTCTCTGCAATTTGAGCCATTTCTTTACGCTTACCAACATCTCTGTTGCCGCCACAACCAAAAACCAGAATAAGCTTTTCTTTACAATGTGACCTCACAGCTTTAAGGGCATTATCCAGAGCATCGGGAGTATGCGCAAAATCGACCACAACAATGGGTTTATCTTTGATATGAACCATTTGCATACGGCCATTTACTGACTTAATAGCCTGTATTCTTTGCTCACAATCTTTGAGCTCCTGCTTAGCAATTGCTACGGAGATAACCGCTAGTAAATTGCTAAGGTTAAACAGGCCAATTAAACCTGAGTGGATATTAAACTCACCCGCAGGGGTTGTTATTTCTGCAGTGATTGTTGACAGGGAATTTGCATTTAACTGGTAATCAAGAACTGAAATGTCCGACTTGGACTTAATGCCGTAAGTAAAAATATTTACACCCGCAGACGTTGCTTCAATAAACTCTCTTGCGTGATCATCATCTTCATTAATAACCGCGAACTTTAAACCTTCTGCAGAAAACAGCTTAGACTTACTAGCGGCGTATTCTTTCATTGAACCATGATAGTCGAGATGCTCACGCGTTAGGTTTGTAAAGATGGCCCCTTCAAATCTAACGCCATCAACACGCCTCTGGCTCAAGCCGTGCGAAGAGACCTCCATAAATACATTTTTAGCACCCGCATCTCTTAATTCGGCCAAGCACTTATGAACTTCAACTATGTTAGGCGTGGTAAAACCTGTCTCTTTAAGATGTGAAGAATTATTTGTGACCAAGCCATAACCTAGCGTACCAATAACACCAGCAAGTTTATTTTCATTTGAAAAGTAACTTGCCAAATAGTTAGCAACTGATGTTTTACCGTTTGTACCCGTAACACCTATTACTGACAACTCTGAACTGGGTGATCTAAAAAATCGATCAGCAATTAAACCAAGCTGTTCTTTTAAATTATCAACAAATAACTCGACAACAAGGCCATCTTCAAACACCTTGCCTTTGTTACTTGAACCTTCAGCAACAACAGCATTTGCGCCCCGCTCTATCGCCTCTTTAATATGGTCAGTCGATTTTGAGTGATTACCCGAAATAGCTAAAAACACGTCGCCTTGTTTTACTTCGCGGCTATCTATAGCTAAACCAGAAACATGAGTATCCAAAGCCGAAGGAACATTACACACCCCTTTCAATAATGAAGCGAGATTACTACCATATGATTTTCGAAGCCCCATATTAACCTCGCTTCTCAAATAATTCGGAGACATCAATTGATTTTGCAATGCCTTTATCTGGCCTTACGTTTAATAAACGCATTGCGCCATCCACAACCCTTGAAAAGACAGGAGCAGCAACTTCACCGCCATAATATTCAGCACCTGCTGGTGCATCTATAATAACGACCATAGCGATTTCAGGATTTTCAGCTGGCGCTACGCCTGCAAAAATTGCTTTATACTGACTTTTCTCGTAACCATGCTTTCCAACAGAGTGTACCGTGCCACTTTTCCCACCCACATCGTAAAGTGGTAGTTGCGCTCTGGTACCCGTTCCACCCTTTGCAACAACAGCTTTCATTGCCAACTTCAAATCTCCAGAAATTGCTTCTGATAATATTTGTTCGCTCTGAGGAGTATTTTCTCTATAGATTAGAGACAATGGATACTTAAGCCCGCCATTGCCGTAAATCATAAACGCCTGGGCTAACTGCAGGGCATTAACATTCAAGCCATAGCCATAAGACATTGTCGCAACCTCAATAGGCTGCCAAGAAGATGAGTCCGGCAGCTGCCCAATACTCTCACCAGGGAAGCCAACACCAGTTCCCTGACCAAATCCCAACTTATAAAACATATCCCAAACTACATCACCGGTAAGGTTCAAAGCTATTCGACTAGTACCGACGTTACTTGATTTAGAAACGATATCCATTAAGCTCAAAACACCGTAATTTCGATGATCTCGTATAGATTTTCGGCCTAAGCGGATATAGCCCGGAGAGGTGTCTAACTCGGAACTCAATTTATACTTTCCAGACTCTAACGCTGCCGCTATGGTTGCTAATTTCATGGTTGAGCCTGGCTCAAACACATCAGTTATCGCTCTATTTCTTAAATGAGAAACATCTATAGTCGTTCGGTTATTAGGGTTGTATGAAGGCTGATTTGCCATAGCCAATATATCGCCCGTCTTCACATCCAGAACAACAACTGACCCTGAGTTGGCGCGATGGGTTTCAACTGCCGCTTTTAACTCTCTATATGCCAAGTACTGAATCCGCATATCCAGACTCAACTTAATATCATGACCTGATTGAGCTTCTTCAAACTCACCAAAATCTTTTATTACTTTACCTTTACGGTTTTTTAGGACTCTTTTCTTTCCAGCTTTACCGGTCAACCACTTATCATAGGCAAGCTCAAGCCCTTCTTGCCCTTGCCCATCAATACTTGTAAAGCCCAAAACATGCGCCGCAACTTCTCCAGATGGGTAATACCTTTTATATTCTCTCTGGCTATAGACGCCATCTAGGTTCAAAGCTAATACTTTCTCAACCTCGTATGGTGCCATTTTTCTCTTTAGATAAATAAAACGTTTATCTTGATTTGACTCAATTTTCTTAGCTAACCAAGAAGAACTAACGTCTAGTATTTTTGCTAAATCAGACAACTGAGAAAGGGATAAATTTAAGAATTTAGGGTCCGCATAAATTGTTTCTACTGGCGCACTAACCGCTAAAGGCTCTCCGTGACGATCAGTAATCATACCTCGATGCGCTTCTAAAGTTTCGAAGCGGATAGTTCTTGCATCACCTTGCTCCGCAAGAAATGCTTGCTCAAACACGTGCAAATCAACAGCTCGATACAATAACGCGCAGACGCATACAGATAACAACACTAGAAAAAATCCGTATCGCCACTTAATACCGCTATTGTTTGAGTGAGCAGTTGACATAGTCTTTATATACTCAATATAGAAGCTGAATATCTTCAGCTTCTGGCATTAACATACCCAATTTCTTTGTCGCTATGCCTTCCAGTCGATTCGGGGAACTCCACGCACTCTGCTCGAGCAATAACTGCGCCCATTAAAGCTGAAGCTGATCGTTACGATCCGATAAAATTGCTTGTTCGGTAAATAGCTGGCGACTTAAATGAGACGACTGAACCACCCCAATTGCCGACATTACGACAATTAACGCAAGCATCAAGGTCACCAATAACCCTTTGATAGAAACATGCGCCTTTATTTGAGATGCAAAGTCTACAAGCTCATAAACCTTATTTAATAAAACAGCCTCACTATCTTGAACACGCTTTAAACCAAGCTCATTACGACCTTGCTTTATTAATGTGGAAAGTAGTGGTGATAATATTTTTATTTTAATCATTAGAAATTTTCTCCAAAATTCGCATAACAGCACTTCTGGCTCGAATATTATTTGAAACTTCCTCATCACTTGCTTT
>CAXBKC010000419.1:0-3849 GCA_963975615.1 uncultured Oleiphilus sp. | reverse complement strand
TCTGATTAAAAGCTTAGTGGGTGATATCCATCCCTTAACTGGTCAGCGTTCAACGGGTGAGCATCTACGCATTGGTTATTTTGCCCAACATCAGCTAGAAGCCTTAGACTTAAACGCCAGCCCCTTTCTTCACTTGCAGCGTATAAGCCCTAAAGCAAGTGATCAAGAAATCCGTAGGTTTCTTGGTGGTTTTGACTTCCGTGGCGATGCTGCTTTGGAGAAAATTACTCGTTTCTCCGGTGGTGAGAAGGCGCGTTTGGCTCTGGCCATTATTGCTTGGCAAAAACCAAACTTGTTAATGCTAGATGAGCCGACAAACCATTTAGATTTGGAAATGCGTCATGCCTTAACCGAGGCGCTGCAGAATTTTGAAGGTGCCATTATTGTGGTTTCGCATGATAGGCATCTACTTAAAAATACTGTAGATACATTTTGGCTGGTGGCAGAAGGTAAAGTAGAAGAATTTAAAGGTGACCTGCATGATTATGAAGTTTGGTTACAAAATTATATGCCCGAAACTTACTCCTCAACTTCAGGCTCTGGAGGTCAGGCTGACCTAGCGGATGGGCTTCAAAATGAGTCGTCGGAAGATAGAAAAGAGCGTAAGCGAATAGCGGCAGAAAAGCGTAAAAAACTGAGCCCTTTAAAAAAGCAGCTAACACAAGCAGAAGGTGTTATGTCAAAGGCGCAGGAACAGCTAACAATTCTTGAGGAAAAGCTAGCTGATTCAGATTTATATTTGCATGAAAACAAAGATAAGTTGAAGCTATTGTTAGACGAACAAACCAAACAAAAACAGGCATTGGAAGAGTCTGAGTTGCAATGGTTTGAGTTGAGTGAAGAAATTGAGGAAGCAGAGCAAGCTGAGGATTAAAAGTTCGGTTACTGCTTTTTATTGGTGTCTGTATTGAGCTTGGTTTGTTTTTTCTGTTGCTCGAATTCATCGAAGCGCTTCATCAGGCGTTGTTGGACTTTCGACCCTATGCCTTTGCTATGTTCTTTTGCTTGCTCCATGCTTCGGCGGCTAATGTCTGGCATAACGCTCAAAGCCCTTTTTCCTGCTGAAGAGTTATAAAATACTGCGATCTCTTTTAGTTCTTCAATTGAAAAATACTCATCATATAAACCGTAGAATATGTCATTAAACTTATTATTTAGAATAAATTCTTCATACATGACGGTCTTGGCTTCACTTTGAACCAGTGCCACTAAATTTTGATCTATTGGAACGTTCTTTTTCTTTAAGAGTGATAATATTTCTCTGCTCAGTTGGTTTGTCATAAGGGGGATGACGTTTGTTGTGCCTGTTTGCTCTAATATATCGTCAATCAGCTGCCGCTTGTTAGCAGGAATCGGATCAGCTTGAGTAAGGCCGTTAAAAAATATGAAGCATAGCGCTATGCAGGCTACTATGATTTTTGATGACAAGGTCATAATTGTCTCTTAATTTCATTGCTCTTGGTAAATGGATGTCTTTAAGAATTTAGATGTCTTTACACGACTAATGCGTTTATTGCCTGAGCTGGGTATTAAATGATAAGTGACTAGACACTATAGTGATGTCTGGAATAAAAGATTATAGCGAGAATTTTTTGTAAGCACGCCAATCTAGTTGGCAAAAATAGATTAGCGTTTTAGATGTTGGTTAGGCGATTAAGCTTTTTTAGTTAAGGGCATGTCTTTGAAGTTGACTCCTTCCCAGCCGTAGTTCATAAGGTTACGAATATTTTGATGGTCATCATTGTCTGGGTGTTGCAGTACGTCGATACGATAGTAGTCGCCAAAACATTGCAATGTTTGCTCAACGTTTAACTTATTGAGTTGAGCAAAGGCTAGCAGCTTACATGAACCATTATTTTGGTTGGCCGTATTAAGTTGATCGCCGTTGGTGAATTCGCAAGGACTGAAGTCGTAGTGTGTGTCGATAAGCAGCATGCTGTCAGAGAATTGAATGCTTTTGGGTTCGGTGCTTAGTTTTGCAAGAAATTGTTTAATCGTCATGAATATGTGTTCCTTTACTGGTGTCTTTAGTCTTTTTCTAGTTTAACACTTTACTTGCTACACAAATCCAATTAAAATTCGCGCCCCTGGTAAAGCTGTGTACATATTTTGAGCACAGAAAAACAAACACACTTACATTAATGGTAATTTGAATGCCTTCAGTAAAATTGAAAGAAAACGAACCATTTGATATCGCTTTACGTCGTTTTAAGCGTACATGTGAAAAAGCTGGCGTATTGTCTGAAGTTCGTCGTCGTGAATTCTATGAAAAGCCTACGTCAGTTCGTAAGCGTAAAGCTGCTGCTGCTGTAAAGCGTCATGCTAAGAAAGTTCAGCGCGAAACAAAACGTTTCGAGCGTATGTACTAAGCTTTAGTTTATCTCGTTAGCGATTTAAATATTAGAAGTAATAGACGTATTAAAAGAGCTCATAATGACTTGGGCTCCACAAAGACGAAAAAGAACTTGTGATTATGTATATGATCATGGATCTTTGTATGGGCGTATTAGACGCTCCGTCTTGGTTTATGGTAAAAATAAATGACTGATAAAATGTCTAATCTGAAAGCAAGCATCGCGGCAGCGATGAAAGATGCCATGCGTGCTCGTGCTAAAGAGAGGCTTTCAGCTATTCGTTTAATGATGGCTGAGTTTAAGCGCATAGAAGTAGATGAGCGAATCGAACTTGATGATGCTCGTGTTCTTGCCGTGCTTGATAAAATGCTAAAGCAGCGTCGCGACTCGATTAATCAATATCAAGCTGCTGGTCGTGAAGACTTAGCAGACATTGAGATTGCAGAAATTGCGGTTATTGAAGAGTTTTTACCTGAAGCTCTTACAGATGATGAAATTGCGGGCATGGTTAAAGCTGCGATTGCAGAGTCTGGTGCTGAGTCAGTGAGAGATATGGGCAAAGTGATGGCAATACTGAAGCCTGAGCTTCAGGGTCGTGCTGATGTCGGTAGTGTAAGTCAAATTGTTAAGAAAACACTTTCTTAAAGCTCGTGCCAATAATTTAGATTCATCTAAATTTCAATACCTCGCTTCAGATTATTCCAGTATAGGTGAATAGCGGTATGTCAGGTTTAATTCCTCAAGATTTTATTGCTGACCTTGTAGAGCGTGTTCCTCTATCAGACGTTATTGGTTCTCGAATCACCTTAAAAAAGAGTGGCTCTAGTCTTACGGCTTGTTGTCCTTTCCATCAAGAAAAAACACCTTCCTTTCATGTGAATTCCCAGAAGAATTTTTATCACTGCTTTGGTTGTGGTGTGAATGGCAATAGCATTAATTTTTTGAGAGAGCACGATAATCTGAATTTTAATGAGGCGGTTGAAGAGCTAGCTAAAATAGCAGGTGTTGAAATTCCAAGGGATGAGGCCGTTAAGAAAGTTTATAGCCTTCAGAATAAAATGTGGGATGCGTTGGAGTATGCAAATATTTGCTACCGAGATGCCTTAAAGAATCATACAGATAAAGAAATTGCTCAGAAATATTTGGCTAAGCGTGGTCTTAGTGAAGATATTATTGCCCAGTTTTCTATCGGTTTTGCGCCTGCTGAGTCAAACTTTCTGAGTTCAAAAGCATCGCCGGGTGTGCTTAAGTCGCTGATTGAAACGCGTACTATTTCCGATAAAGGTTCAAAGCTCTACGATTTGTTTCAAAATCGTCTAATGTTTCCTATTCGAAATAGTCGGGGCAAAACCATTGCTTTTGGCGGCAGAACGCTAGGGAATGATAAAGCGAAATACATTAATTCACCTGAGTCTGAAGTTTTCCATAAAAGCCATGAGTTGTATGGTTTATTCGAAGCGAATCAGTCTAACCGACGCTTAGATCGCTTGTTGGT
>CAXBKC010000418.1:0-3853 GCA_963975615.1 uncultured Oleiphilus sp. | reverse complement strand
AAAGATGCATTAATAAAATTTGCTAGTGATCATGATATAATAATATCAGCGTTCTTTGCTGAAAATGAATCTGGAGCTAATCTTCAAAGACCTGAATTATTTAGATTACTTGAAATAGCCCAAAAAGGCGACGTAGTACTTGTCGAGCAAATTGATCGAATCTCTAGGTTAAAAGATGATGATTGGTGCTCGCTGAAGACCATTATAAGAACAAAAGGTTTAAAGGTCGTTTCATTGGATTTACCTACGAGTCACCAGTTTGCGGTAGTGAATGATGAGTTTACAGGAAGGATGTTATCAGCTATCAATGATTTGATGCTTGATATGCTGGCGGCTATTGCTAGGAAGGACTACGAAGATCGAAGAAGACGCCAAAAAGAAGGTATTGTAAAGGCTAAGTTCGAGGGCCGTTATCGTGGACGACCACGCGATTTAGATTTACATAAAAAAATTGAAGGTATGTTGTTGGATAACAAATCATATAACTATATTCAGCATATTTTAAATTGTTCCCGAACAACAATTTCCAAAGTATCTAAAAAATTGATAGAAGATAAACAGAGAAAATAAAATAAACTAAAACCTATATCCTAATCAATAAATAAATCTTATAAATCAATGACTTGTCTTTGATGTTTTATTGAAATCCAGCTCCCTTATTTTTAGTTTAATCTTACATTATTATGTGCATCCTACTTTTTTGAATTGGCCTCAATGTCATTTAAGACTTTTTGAAAAATATCCATCACTATTGGATTGCTCTGAGCAATATTATTGATTTTACTGATAAACGCTTGCAAATAGCCTATTTCTTCGTGGGCTATGACTAATTCATTATCTAATTGAATGATTTTATTTACTTTATCAATGTCACTTTGAAGATAGGTCAGAAGCTTCGAGTTCGCCTCAGCTATTGGTTTTCCTCTAAGGCCTAGTTTCTTTTCCTTAAATTCATTTTTTATATTTGGATAATTATTAAGTGTTTGTCTTGTTGTTGATATTCTAAGCTCGAGCTCAATGTTGGTAACTAATAAATCCCACGTTAGCTTCCCCACCCAGCTGCGAATTAATGTCTGTATTGAGATCTGCTGCCCAGTCTCTAGTGACTTCAGTGCCATTATTTATATCCTTTAAATGGAATCGAGAAAACCAAGAAAGTTTGTTTTTGAATCAGAAGCCTTAGATGGCAATGAATTTATTGCAGCTTGTACTGCTTTCTCAGCATCTGGAAGCGCAAGATGACGATGTTCTACAATTTGAGAATCTAGGTTTGTAACTCGAATCACATTAGAGCGAGATAGAATCCTGATGATAGAACCTTCTTTAGTATTTTCATCAGACATTACATTAATCAATTCTTTTAACATATATGTATTTTTATAATGTGTTGAATACCACTTCTGCTTCTCCTCACTGGATGCGAAGTTAATCGCCCCCTGGACTATCTCTAAGCGTTTTGTTTGAATTCTTAAATCATTTTTCAAAAGACAAATTGCTGACTCTTCATGAGCAACATGGCATGACGAAGAGCATAGCGTGCATTGAGAGTCAAAATCATTCATATAAGTACACGGAGAAAGTGTTAAGTCTTGTGTACAAAAGCCTACTTCAGTAACAAATGTCGGAGATAGGTTTTGAATGGCAACATCATATTGATTCTTACTATGTAGACGTTTTTGAATACTATCTTGAACAATATCTTCATTTTCTTCAGCAATACACATAATATCGGCAATAACAGATGCGTTCTGTGCATCACTGGTGTGAATGTATTGTAAAGTCTGCTCGGGACTTTTTCTCCCAGAAAGCATAGAAATTAATAAATGTGGTAATCCATTTTTTGCCAAATAATCGTTTTGCCAGTGTCTAAATTGATGTGGATTAATTTTAAAATCTCGTGAAAACCCAAATCTTTCGAATATAGTTTTTATTGTGCCTTTTTTCTTAAGCTCCCGAGAAAAATAATTCTCAAGATTACTCAGAGCAACTAATAAAAAGTGTGACCCAATTTTGTGTGTAATTTGCTTTTGAGTGAAGGTAAATAATGCATTACTGTATTTTTCTTTCTTAGTTTGCTTACGATTATATCCAATTAACTGTAATTGATTTATTGATACTTGATAGTTTTGGAAATCCGATACAGTAATATGGTCATCATTACTATTTTTTTAATGTACTTAGGTTCGTTACCTCTTGTTGATGGGTGTTTCATTGCCCCAAGAGTGTCTTTAGTTACTCTCACTATTTTATCGGTATTATCATAAAAACCTAGCAGTAAACCGAGATGGATTAACATGGTAGGTTTGTTCATTGATGGATTAAGTAGGGAGAGATTTTCTAAGCTAGGCAAGAATTCTAATAACACATGATCTAGTGCCAACTCTGGTTTTTCATAGAATCTGGCTAAAACTCTCGCAGGCTCTGTAACAATTGAGGTAAAATGCAATGCTCTATCTAAGCTCACTGCCATTTCTCTATTAAAATGCTTTTGATTGTCTAAATAACCCTTTGAGCCTCGCCAGTTTAAGAAATAAACTTTTTGTTTCTTTCCATCAACAACCTCTATTGCTGATTGTAAACGTTGCTTGCTCAAGATAACTTGCTCTGCAGCAGCGCGATTTGGAGAAGCCATTGCCAGTGCAAACATCGTACAGGTAAATACATCAAGATGGCATCTTACTGAACATGTTGAAGAATCCCATTCCTTAATACCAGTTTTATCATTGTCATATTGAGGGATAACATCATGAAAAATTGCTCCAAGTGCTAACAAACCCTTTTCGTCCGGAAGTTTGCTTATTTCCCCTAGAATTGCGTCATCACCATTTTTGCGACGGTGTAAAGTCTGCCTATTATCGTTAATACGTGGTCGGCAGGACGCAGGTATCATCAGATTATTATGGAGCCATTTAAAAAAAGATCTTAATGGTAAAGCTGACTTGAGTGTATCAATCACGTTCTGGATTTCATCGTTACCCATTAATGCAGGGTTTTGACCAAGGATTCCTAAAAATTTCTTTGCTATTGCTAGTTTACTCTCTTTATCTTTTGGATTTGTGCTTTCTTTTAATATATCTAATAAGTATGCAAATAGAAGTTGATGAGAATCTTCAGGCAAATAATCATTCTCATTAAAGTCGGAGTTAAATTTAGGGTTGGTCTTATTTTGATTGTTGAAATAAAAGTTCTGAGTAATGCCAACTTTATTTTGAAATTTTACAACAATATCGTCCCACGTAGCTTGGTTACCTTGGTTATTAGTAAAACCAATTAAGGGTTGCTGCATTTTTTTTTGAATAAATACTTTTTGATTGATTGTATATCTATTTAATACAGTCATTATCATCCTCCAATTTAAAAGTTGCTCTGTTATTACATACTATAATTGTGGCATTAATATAAGTAATTATTTTTTTTAACTTTCTTAACGTTGCAGGATGTCCAGAACGACTATTAATCTCTAGTTTTCGTTCAGCTTTATTTAAATATTGTTGGTGATTCGCTGTTTCAAGTGGCCGGAAATTGTCGCAAGGATAACAAGCCATGGGGGCTCCTAATTTTGATTCGCAGCTGTTACAATTAGTAGGATCCAAGTGATATCCAATTTCTTCATCAAATTCATTTCTAACACGGAACCCTGATTTATTCTGAAGCTCTCTGACAGATATTGAATCAAATCGTTCAATAATATGATTTCCAGCATAAATCTCATCAATCTTCACACGCTCTTTAAACTTAAGATCTAAGTAGGGGGAAATAGATTCAATATTTACTCCTGTTATATTACTGATTTGCGCAGGAGTGAAACCTTGTAAAGCTGCTTGCGTCAATAATGTATGTCGCCAACGGTTAT
>CAXBKC010000417.1:0-3858 GCA_963975615.1 uncultured Oleiphilus sp. | reverse complement strand
AGATATCACCTTCAGCTGCGATGTAAGTGACTACATCGATTTTCGCTGGAATGTCAGGAAGCTTTGTGAAGAACTCAGCTTTTGCGTAGCTTTCTAAGATGTCTTTAGCGATGGCGTTGCCCGCTTTAAGTGCGTCAGCAAGACGATCGGTATCGGCTTCGTACAAGTAAACCTGAGTTTTTAGAACTTCAGCAGCAGGCTTAGCAACAGCTGCATTGTCTGATAATGCAAGATCAAGCAGCGCTTTAACAGATGGGCCGCCCTTCATGTGAGATAGCAACTCAAAAGCAAATTCAGAAGAGATTTCTTCAACAGACTCTTGGCCTAGGATGATCTCTTTTAGGAATTGTGCTTTAACAACAGCTGCACTGGTTGTACCAGGTAGAGTGTTGTATATAAAAAAGTTTAGAGAGTCTTTACGATGCTCATTTGACGTGTCTTTAATTTGAGCGATGATCTCCGCTAACAAATCGGCGCCATCAATAGGTTTCGGGTTCAACCCAAGGTCCTTTTTACGAACCTCAATTTCTTCTAGGTATTCTGAATACAAGCTCATACGAATCTCTCACTCAAAGTTTTAGTAATGATTATCAAGAAAATTGCTTTTACAAAAGCAGTTTCATCCGCACCAATCTAACTGATAGTAAAAGGTGCGCGGTTAACCAACAGATTGGTCAGTAACTCTTCTTAATCTGTTGGTATCCAGTTCTTTGTGTATCTTTATATAAATAATAAGGGTCCGGTTTCAGATTTATTCGAACCTGTATCTCTAGCAAAGCCCCGTTGTTAGTGAAGGCTTGACGGATATAAAACTGCAAGTTTAGACCACCCTTGTCTTACGCGCAGGTATTTTACGCCATTGGAGGGGAAAAGTTAATAATCATTGAGTTTTATAGTGCTTATTCTCGACATTCATTTAATCAATGTGGTTGTGTGTAAGCTTAATAACCGATCGCTTCTAATTCATAAACATTTACTAGGCCTGGATCAAGTTGGCGTTTTGTTGTGAAGCGCAAAAAACGAGCCTCTTGTCGGCTGGAGTATGTGCACGTTATTTTATTGGTGGAAGAAAAGAGAGTTTGACAGTTTATATCTCCACCGCTTCCTTGAGCCGTTGATAACCAGTCATTTCCATTTACTGATAATTCAATCAAGTTAATTGCAACTATAGGGTTTAGTATGGCTTCATTAGTATAAATTCGGATTTCTTTAAGAAATCTGGATCTGCCAAAATTAATAGTGACGGCATCACCAACCACATTTCCAGACCAATATTCGGAAGTGCTGGTATCGCCATCATTTACTTTAGGGGCAGATACGGTGTTGTAATTAGCCGAAGCACTTCCACCATTGCTTACTAAAGCGACATTAATATCCGTCTTGCCGCCAAGAAATTGCGTATCATCAGAATCAGAGCCTCCGCCACACCCTACAAGGAAAAATAAACTTGTGATGATTAAAAGAGAAATAGTCTTAAACTGGAATATAACCACAAATGGCGATTTAGGCATTTGTTCACCCTTGATGTGAGTAAATATAGGAGCTGTATTATAGGGAAAGCTATAGCAAAGATAAAATACTCTCGCGCATCCAGGTATGTGCTTTATCAGTATTATGGCTAGCGGGCCAATATAAATGCCAATCTATATTAGGTAATTCGAAAGGCAGATCGAAAATTTGTAAATCATGTTCCTTAGCTAAGGTTTCAGGAATGGTCAGTAGCATATTTGTCTTGGCTGCAATCGGTGGTGCGGCTCGTGAATGTTGGACTCTTAGCTGAATTTTTCGTTGTAGGCCCAGTTTATTTAAATGAAGGTCTATCGGACCTTGGCCTTTTCTTCTGCTAGATATATGAATATGTGGCAGCGACAAATAATCTTCCATGCTAAGTTTTTTTCCTTTCAGAGCAGGGTGCTTGTGTCGTGCTACACAAACAAAACGATCCGCTAATAAAGGTACGTTTGTTAAATGGGGTTCGTTAATCAGTGGCACGTCTAAGGCGAAGTCCAATTCTCCTGCAGAAAACTCTCTGGCAATTTCATGACGTGGTATTGAATAACTTTCTATAGATATATGGGGAGCCGCTAATTCTAGGTGTGCCATTAATAAAGGGAGAAGGTAAGACTCAGAAGTATCGTTCATCGCAAAGGAAAACTTCTTGGTGGAGGTCAAAGGATCAAAATCATCATGTTCTGTAATACTACTTTCCAGCTGTCCAAGTGCCGCTCTAACACGCACAACAATGTTTTCAGCTAAAAGGGTCGGAACCATATTGCCAGACTGTCTAATAAATAAACGGTCATTAAAGGCTTGTCTTAGTCTATTAAGCGAATTGCTGACTGCCGGTTGGGTTATATGTAATGATTCAGCTGCTTTAGTTAAATTTCTTTCTCGATAAATAACATCAAAAACAATAAATAAATTTAAATCGATTTTATGAAGATTCATTCTAGGCTTCGCTTGTGGCTTACTTAATAATCTACCCAAGCTATCACTGAAAGTTATTATTATCAATAAGTAAAATAAACTTCAATGATGGTTTTGTGCGAGCCTATAATGTGGCCATCAAATTGGCTTAAGCACAAATATACCGCTTGCTGAACTTTGCCTGCACTGAGCCCGTCGAAGTGTCGAAATATTCAAGAAACGTGATTCTGTAGGAACCGGAACACCCTTCGACGAGCTCAGGGAGCGCCTTCGACGTGCTCAGGGACCGGTAAATCGAGTGCGATTCCAGCAAGCCTAATTTCTAATAATGGAGAATTAATATGAATTTTGAATATTCAGAAAAAGTCCAAGATCTTATAAAAAGAGTAGAAGGCTTTTTAGAGACACACTTATTTCCTATCGAAATTGAATTGAATGAAGAAATTGAAGGTGGTGATGATCGTTGGCAGATTCCACCTCGAATAGAAGAATTAAAAGCCTTGGCAAAATCCGAAGGTTTATGGAATTTATTTCTACCTGAAAGTGATGAGGGTTTTGGCTTAACAAACCTTGAATATGCGCCTTTAGCGGAGCTGATGGGAAAAAGCCGGTTTGCGTCTGAAATATTCAACTGTAGCGCACCCGATACCGGCAATATGGAAGTGCTTGTGCGTTATGGTACGGAAGAGCATAAAGAAAAATGGCTTAAGCCTTTATTGGCAGGTGAAATTCGTTCAGCTTTTGCGATGACAGAGCCTGATGTTGCTTCTTCTGATGCAACCAATATCGAAACCATGATTAAGCGTGATGGTGACGATTACGTCATCAATGGCCGCAAGTGGTATATCTCAGGTGCGTGTGATCCGCGTTGTAAAATTCTAATCGTGATGGGGAAATCAGACCCGGATAACGAAAATCGCCATAAACAACAATCTATGATTCTTGTCCCAATTGATACAGATGGAGTGAAGATCGTTCGGCCGATGAAAGTCTTTGGTAATGATGATGCGCCAGAAGGTCATGCCGAAATTCTGTTCAAAGATGTGCGTGTTCCTGCATCAAATATTTTACTAGGTGAAGGGCGTGGTTTTGAAATTGCCCAAGGGCGTTTAGGGCCTGGTCGTATTCATCATTGCATGAGATTAGTCGGTGCCGCTCAGCGTGCCCTAGAAATGATGGCTGTTCGAGCTGAGCAGCGTGTAGCGTTTGGTAAGCCTCTAAGCAAGCAAGGTTCTGTTCGAGAAGATATCGCTAAATCTTATTGTGATATAGAACAAGCAAGATTATTGACCTTAAAAGCGGCCGATAGAATGGACAAGCAGGGTAATAAAGGCGCTAAAGATCTAATCGCGATGATCAAAATTATTGCGCCACAGATGGCTTGTACAGTCATTGATCGGGCTATTCAAATTCACGGCGCAGCCGGTTTGA
>CAXBKC010000416.1:0-3895 GCA_963975615.1 uncultured Oleiphilus sp. | reverse complement strand
GAGTTAATGTTTGCGCCAGTTCTTCTGCCAGCGCACCGTGCTGGTTATGCAAATCGCCCACAAAGGTATGCCCACGCCCCGCATGTATCACGCCATCATCACCGGTTAGATAAGCCCCTTCGGTTGTTGTCGCGCACAACACCGGCCCTGGCCATGCCTGTGTGATACGCGGCTGGGCCAAAAAACCGTTTTGCCATAGCACCAGTGGGGTAGCAGGGGAAATGCAGTCAGTAATGCCAGCCAACGCTGACTCAGCCGCCATGGCCTTGGTAGTGATATGCACAAAGGCGGGCGGTTCAGGCGTGTTTGATGCCAGTTGAGCTATCGTCAACGAGCTTAACGGCAGCACGCGCTGTTCGCCCTCCGGCGTAGTCAGCATCTGCCGCACAGGCAGCGCACGGCGACCAAGCAGCGTGGTAGTCGCTATTGGAGACAGTGAATGGGCCAGCAGGCGGCCAATGGCACCTGGGCCGAGTATCCAGTGGGTTGTCATATCAAGCACGTACTCAGCAGCGTCGTTGCCGCCAAGCTTACCGCGTTTGTTTTAGGGGAGCGAAGGTGAAAAAAGCCGAGCAAAGGGGACTAATGGCTAGTGACGGTGGTAAACAATGTCTGATACGTTTGAGGCTAAGTGAATTTGGTGGGTGAAGTGGTCAATGACTGACAGCGTGTTATACCTGATGTGGTTATGAGGCATTAGATGGCTGCTTTCGACCCTGAGCGGACATTCCGGAAAATGCAGCAGGCGCGCGAATTTTGATTATAAAGCCTAATGGAAGTTAATAGCCAAAAGAATCATAGCCTTGGAAGGGCCTGGCAAGCTGCATTGCCGGAAAAAAGTGCCAGCTCGTTCATTTAATCATAGAACGCGCCATCTAATACGCTGTTAGGGCAATCAGCGCACTCAACAAAAGGTTTTTTCAAAATGATAGGAAATTTGAGCTTAAGCAAAAATTCACAATTTTATAGTTTGAAAAAACAGTTAAGCAAAAAATCAGTGGCTGATGCATTTAAAGACATTTCCAAAAATCGTATTGGCAATTATCTGATAAATGAGATAAAAGAAAGTCATATAACAAGCTCCGGGAATAAAGCTACTTACTCTATAATCTCATATAAAATTGAGGCTGAACCCTCCTTTTTGGAAGGGACATCCACAAAAGAACATAAGTATGCGTATTTGTTATTAATTGAATTTGATGACGCACTGGCAATCCTGAAAAAGTACGTGGATTCGCCAGAGAAGTACTTTTCTAGATTCATTGATGAATATGACTATGAGAAGTTTTGTCATTTTCATGGCAATAAAAATCCAGAATACGAGCGGGTAACAATGAAAAACATGAGCATCTCCAATGCTGTTATTAGATCCCGCTCGTTGGAAGCGAAAAGTTTAAATGGTATTCTGCCTTCCACATCATCAAGCAGGTCAATTCCGAGTAATTTTAGAATGAATGTCGGCCAAGAGTCGTATACTTTGACTCCGAGTACCTCAAGAGTTAGTCATCGAGATAAAAAGTCTAATTTTAATGAGTGTATTGATTGGGCGTTTGAGATAAAAGAAGAAATAAAATGGACAAAAAATTCAAGTGAGTTTATAAGTAATTTTGCCTCGCCTGTTCAACTTAAGGATGTTATGAGCAGGGGCTATAAAGTTGTAGCTATCTTATTTGATTTGAGTGAGATTGAAAACAAAGTAGCTTCTGGCGTTGCTGTCTTGCGGAAAAATAACGGGTCACAATTTAACACGAAAGAGATTAACAGATTTTTCAATCAGTTAAAGGCTCCGATGTTGGTTGATGGGGAAGTTCTGAAAGCCAAAGGTATAGCTTTGGCGGGAAAGGTTAGCTATTCAAAAAATGTAATTACTGTAAGAAACAGAATTCTTGAGCAGGTTTCGGTTATTGAAAATGGACTGTCAGATTATACCGTTGGGTCTTTTATAAATAAGAACAAACCTTTCTCTGCAGTGTTCAATTCACCAAATTATTCTTATTTCTCAAAATCATGCTTTGAAGACAAAAAACTTTTGGATAACATTCAATCTATTCTTAATGTATTTAACGAAAATTATGACTTTAGTAATGTGGTAAGTGAAAAAGAAAAACCGCACGATGCAAGTTTAACTAGATTTCCGGATAAATCTCTATTCAGAGCTGTGGAGGATAATTATTGTAATGGATGTGATATTGTAATATGTGACGATATGAATGATGAGTGGGCTGATCATATTGCTATTGACAAGTCTAGCGCTACACCTTCGATAACCTTTGTTCACTCCAAATTCACAAAAAAAGATACTTATGGCGCAAGCGCGTTCCATGAGGTGGTCGCACAAGCGTTGAAGAATATAGGGCGAACCCAGGCCGAAAAAAAATTGTATAAGATTAAATATGATAATGAGTGGTATAAAAACTATGAGGGCACCAAAATTAAGAGGGTGTATGGTGCCAAAAATTGGTCAGAGCTAGAGCAAGCACTAGATGTTATTGAACAGAACCCTAACTCAATAAAGAAAATAGTTCTGGCAACTCCTTTCTTGAAGAAAGCAAAGCTGCAGGGTGAGTTGCAAAAGCTGTCTAATGGGCAGAAGTGCAAGCCCCATTATGTGCAGTTGATTTGGTTGATTAATACCTTTATAAGTTCATGCAAGGATTTCGGAGTCCAAGCTCATATTCTCTGCAAGCCATAGGCCTAACAAGTTGCTGCACAAGGATAAATTACTCGCTACGCTCCTGATTTCCCTGTGAGCAAAGCGTTATACAAACTGGTCAGATATCTCTTGAATTTGGCTGACTAACCCCCATATTGGTTAGGATTCTTGGGGCGTAATTATGAAAAAAATACTGGATGAAGTAGCTAAGTCTTTTAGTAACAATCAACATCGTGTGTTTAGGAATATAAAAGACAGTGTTGGTTCCGAAGTAGCAATTGCACTTGTTAGCATGCAAGGTGTGAGTAATACGTCTCAACAAGAGATCGACTTCGTTGCCAAATTAATTGCCCCATTTTCTCCGTTTAAAATCACATATTATAATGTATCCCCAAAGTCTTTAGAGCTAGAAGCTGTTGTAGAAAATAGCTATAAACTACGTGTTTTCCCTCAGTACACAGTTAGGCAACCAGATACATCTAGAACTAACCGCAGTAAAAAATGGTCTGTTGACTTGGTATTAGAATTATTTGCAGTGATTGGTGATCGTGAATATCAAATTGGTATTGTAGGTTTTGAGTATGATGGTCACTCGGATCACTACCTTGAAAGCGGTGTACTAACAGCCTATGTCCGAGATGCAGGTATATTTCAAGAGAAGGGGTTTAATCCGGTTAGAGTATCTCCATCTGGATGGAAGAGTAAACCACAACATTATGTTAAGGCTCTGAAAAAATTTGTTCGACGAAAAATCATAGAGTTTGAAAAAATACAATCAGCTTCTATCAAAGAAGCTTTACCTTATGAAGTTGATGACGGTTTTTACGAGCACCCCGTTACATGTGTGTTATGTAATGGTATAGGTAAGTTTGGTGGCGATGATTGTCCCCCTTGCAGAGGGATGGGGTCATTATCGAGATACAACAATGATCAAATTGACCTTGAAAAGTATGAAAGCAATAAGTGTCCTAAATGTACTGGCGGTTCTTCCCGCTGTAAGGCTTGCAAAGGCTCTGGTGAGTTATCTCGTGAGCAGATGTTGGATTTGAACTAGCGTAAGCGTTTGTATAATAAGGCAATTAAACGGAACATAAATAGTTGGCTTTGTTTCGTGCCTTAACAAGTATAGCCAACAATTTTTGTCCGCTTATTGCGGCATTATATCAGTGCCGACTAAAAGGCAGCTTCTGGCCGATAGCGGCCAAGCCAACTTTGGTGATGCAGAGTTGCATATCCGAGAAT
>CAXBKC010000415.1:0-3920 GCA_963975615.1 uncultured Oleiphilus sp. | reverse complement strand
CCACTTCGAGCTTCTGCTATATCGATAGAAGCAGAAGCAATCATAATCAAACCAGTCACCAATAGAAGACAAGTAACTGCCATCATTAGCGAATCCACGCCTTGAAAAGGTAATTGAGGCTTCGTAATCATAATGACATCACCTCCTCTATAAATACTTCCCCGCGATGCTCGTAATTTTTAAACATATCGAAGCTTGCACAGGCAGGAGACAGAAGAACCAAGTCACCGGATTCTGAAACTGAAGAGGCTTTAGCAACAGCGTTCGCCATTGTTTCTTCTTTAAATACTGATGTCGCGGTGCCAAGAAGCAACTCAAATTTATTAGCATCGATACCAATCAATACCAAGGACTTCACAAAGCGTTTTACGGGATCATAAAGCGAACTAAGGTCTGCTTCTTTTGAATCGCCACCCGCAATTAATACGACTTTGCCATCAATTTCTTTACCCAAGCTATTCAGCGCGGTGACTACAGAGCCTGGATTAGTACCTTTAGAATCATTCACATACTCAACACCAGCAAGAGAACGTACAAACTGGCACCGATGAATTAAACCTTTAAATTCTCGTAAGGCATCCAACATCTTTGGCATAGCCAAGCCGACTGAACTTCCTAAGGCTAAGGCAGCCAAAGCATTGCTTATGTTGTGCTCACCTCTAATCTTTAGCTCATTAACTGCAATTAAAGGCTCAAAGCCTTTCGCTAAATAACGCTCGTTGTTTTTTGTCAGAATAGAAAACTTATCCAGGTCACTGGATTGCAGCCCAAAATGAATCAATTTCATTGACATATTAACTAGCGGTGAGCTGAGTGCTTCATCATCATTAACGATGATATTTTTTGCACCCCTGAAAATACGCTGCTTCGCTTGAAGATAAGCCAACTTACTAGTGTATCTATCCATGTGGTCTTCGGATAAATTCAATAGAACGACACTTTGCGCATTTAACTGGTGCGTTGTCTCTAACTGAAAACTCGATAACTCAACGATATAAAGGTCTTTCGTATCATCTAGCATCTCTAGTGCGGGTATACCAAGGTTTCCACCGACTCCGACATTTAAACCAGCTTTCTTAGCCATTTCACCCAGCAAAGTCGTGACCGTACTTTTACCATTCGACCCGGTAATTGCGATGATTGGTGCTTTCGCAGCTTCGGCAAATAAATCAATATCACCACGAACTAATACTTGCTGGTTCACGGCTGCTTTAATTTCTGGCGTGCTAAGCGCAAGCCCAGGACTTAGTATTATTTCATCTGCAATGCACAAAATATCTTCATCTAAGCGACCAAGAATGCACTGAACATTAGGATAATCCTTAGTTAAGTCATCTAAGCCTGGAGGCACAGCACGTGTATCCATGACAACAATTTGCTTACCTTGTGCATGAAGATAACGCACACACGAAAGCCCGGTCTTTCCTAGACCGACTACCACAACTTTTTTGTCTGTGATAATTGCTTTCATGAACAATGCATTCCTATTAAATAATGTTTTATCTAACTTTTAGTGTTGCTAAACCTATCAGTACCAAAATAACCGTAATGATCCAGAAACGAACAATGACTCTTGGTTCTGGCCAGCCTTTAAGCTCAAAATGATGATGCAGCGGTGCCATTCTAAAAATACGTCGCCCTGTCAGTTTGAACGATGCCACTTGAAGGATCACTGACACGGTTTCCATCACAAAAACGCCACCCATAATAAACAGCACAATCTCTTGCCGAACAATGACGGCAACTACACCTAAAGCAGCACCTAAGGCCAAGGCACCCACATCACCCATGAATACTTGGGCCGGGTAAGTGTTAAACCAAAGAAAACCTAAACCCGCCCCCAATAAAGCACCACAAAATACGATTAACTCACCCGTACCAGGTAAATATGGGATATGTAAATAATTAGCAAACACACTGTTACCTGATGCGTAAGCAAATATACCCAATGCACCAGCCACTAAAACTGTTGGCATAATAGCGAGACCGTCAAGCCCATCAGTCAGGTTGACGGCATTACTTGTCCCGACAATAACGAAATAGGTAAGTAGGATAAATAATGGACCAAGCTCAAAAACGACATCTTTAAAAACAGGTACAATTAAATTTGTCTCTTGCGGTAACGAGGCACTCGAATATAAAAGAATGGCTGCGACTAGCGCGCATACTGATTGCCAAAAATACTTCTCTTTTGCAGATAAACCTTTTGAATTTTTCTCAACCACTTTACGGTAATCATCGACCCAACCAACCATGCCAAAAGAAATGGTGACAAATAAGGTGATCCAAATATATCGATTTGCCAGATCACCCCAAAGTAAAGTACTAACCGCCACCGCAACGATAATTAAAGCACCGCCCATTGTCGGTGTACCGGCCTTGCTCAAATGAGATTTTGGACCATCATCACGAATAGACTGGCCAATTTGATACTGGCTCAGTTTTTTGATCATTTTTGGTCCAAGCCATAAAGCAATTAGCAAGGCTGTGATAACACCTAATATTCCTCTGAGAGTTAAATACTGAAATACAGTTAAAAAACTCAAAGATTCAGATAAGGATGAAGATAACCAATACAACATTTATTGAGCCGCCTTTTTTACAATCATATCCACAAGCTCGTCCATCGCTGTACTTCGTGAGCCTTTTATAAGCACGCTTGTTGCAACAAGCATATTTTCATCTAGTTCAAAAATTCTTTCTTCACTAACTAAGGAGTTAAATACTTCATCTTTAGTTGCAGATACTTTTGCTTTTTTACCTACTAGCTCAGCCATTTCACCGGCAAATGGGCCGATTAAATACACCTTATCGACTTCACTTTTAGATACATACTTGGCCAGATCCAAATGAAGTTTTTTAGAAAAATCACCGAGCTCTGCCATTTCACCTAATATTGCGATTTTATAGCCCTGCTTTAATGCCAAGACATCAATCGCAGCCCTCATAGAGCTTGGGTTTGCGTTATAGCTATCGTCTATTAAGACCAGTTTTTCTGAACAAGGAATTGTCATTAAACGACCATTACTGGCACTCAACTTTTTCAAGCCATTTGCTATAGAAGCTAAGTCGAAACCTAGATGAACCGCTGCAGCTGACGCAGCCAAACTATTCGCAATATTGTGTATACCAGGCACAGGAAGAACTATTTTCTGGGTTTGATTTTTATGATTCAGAATATAGGTCGAAGACAGGTCATTAGATTCAACTTCTGAAGCAAACAAGTCGGCATTTTCATTCTCTAACGAAAAGGTCAATACATCTTCGTTCGAAAGTGAGTCCAACCATATTTGTTTTGCAGGGTCATCCGCATTAACAACTGCCAACCCACCCTCTTTTAGTGAGGTGAATATCTCGCCTTTTGTAAGAATTATATTTTCCTGACTACCAAAGATATCAATATGGGCCGTTCCTGCATTCAACAGAATGGCGACATCTGGCTGAACAAAATCGGCTAAATACTCAATATCACCTTTTTTTCGAGCCCCCATTTCTACAACTGCATACTGATGGCTACTATCAATATTTAACAAGGTTAAAGGCACACCTACTTCATTATTGAAATTGCCATGGGTTGCATACGTTGAACCTTTTTCAGCCAGAACACATTCGAGCATATTTTTGGTACTGGTTTTGCCGGATGATCCTGTTAAGCCAACAACTTTGCCTTTAAACGCTTCGCGATTGAGTCGAGCACAATCACCTAAAGCTTTCAAAGTGTTTTCCACAGCTACATGAGGCACTTGCTTTAAATCACTGTCTAACACACCTGAATTCGAATTTATGACAAAGCCTGTGCAGCCACTTTCAACCGCTTTGCGGATAAACTGATGACCATCAAAATGCTCACCTTTCAATGCAATATATAAATCACCTCTATTTAAGGATCTTGTATCTATAGCAACTGAAGAAAAACTTAT
>CAXBKC010000414.1:0-3945 GCA_963975615.1 uncultured Oleiphilus sp. | reverse complement strand
GGTTTTGTGGGGTGTGTTACAAAAAGGCTAATAAGGAGAATGCTGACTTTCAAACCAAGTTAACGAAATAAGCATTTCTCAGCAATTAATCTTTAAAAAATAAGTATAATTACAACCTAAAAAGCAATGTTAGATGTATCTATTTACAATGAAGCAATCATCAAACTTATCTAATTATTCAAATCATCTTCGCAGATCAACGTAGTAACTCTATTTAATGGACTAATAATGTTTAAAGAAACCCTACGGCCAACAATAATTTTTCTCATTTTTCTTTGTGTTCTATTAAGTGCCTGTGGTGGTGGAGCAGCCACCACCGATGATCAGAATAACTTTTCGATTATCTATTCCGGTAAAACTGACCGAGCACAATTAAATAGATCTAATAGTCTTAATATGCTTGAAACTACTTATGATATGGTCCTACCAGCATATTATTTATCAACAATCGGTACCTATGCTGTTACCCCATATTTTCTCGAAATAGACCCATCATCAATTGATGAAGATCTTTGTGAAAATGAAGGCATAAGAGTTGATGATCGCAGAGGCGTTACTGAAACTGAAGGTACTATAGTATTTCACTTTTCTAACTGTGAAAGCGAAGGTGCGTTGCTAAATGGCAAGTTAATCTATGAGATATATGATGTAGATGTGTACTCCTTAAATATAAACGTCAGTATAGAAGAACTCGTCGTAGCTTCTTCAAAAGATACTATAACCTTTGATGGTACTACGCGTTACAGTGAAACTTACGAAGGTTTTACTTTAACCGGACAGCTACAAGCTAGATCAGAAAAACGAGAATTAGATTTTCAGGTCACAAATCTAGAGATCACTGATTCCAGTTTGTCTGCAAACGTTTTCCATGGTGACCAAGGTTCTATATCTACCACAATCGATGGACAGGCAGACGAGTTATTAATGCAGGGAGCGCAAGAAACAAGCTTAACGGGGCGTATAAATAAAATAGCGACCTCTTATCCCTACTACATAGAATCGTATGACCTTCAATTAAATGACGGGGTGAGCAGGGACTACCCATTAGTCACAACTATTGATATTGCAACACTATTAGGTCGTGCTGATAGCCAAAATGATCAAATTGTAAGAACTGAAGCAAACAACTACAGCATTGATCGCCTCGATACACTGATGATTTCTGCGTCAGTTGTTGATTTAGATGGTGATTTTATCGAGTACGCTTGGGGGAACACAAGTTTTCCGAATGGATGCCTGTCAGCAATAGAAAGACAGACAACAACCTCAGCTAGATTTACCTCAAACTGTCAAGGAAGCCATAGCGTATCTCTCTTCGCCAATGATGGTTTTAACCCTGAAGTTGAATATGAGTTAAGTATTAGCGTAATACCTCTTCCAGCAGAGTTACAAGTCGTTGAAGATATTGCTATGACAAATGGCAGTCAATTAAATGTTCCGGTCGTTATAAATAATTTAGATGAAGATGGGCCATTTACTTTTTCATTAGACTTTGCGCCGAAAGGCCTAAGTATTGATGATCAAGGTTTGATAACAGGTGAGCCAATCGCTTTTGTTAAGGAAGAAGACACTAGCTATAAAATTGGTGTGAAAGTAGATAATGGGCGGTCTTCAACTCTTGATTTTGTACTTGCTGTTGATGGGGGAAATTCTGATAAATCATTGATTTCAAGTATGGATATTTGTAAAAGTTATAATCGAAATTGGATGGATATAGATGGAGACGGCTTACCTGAAATGGCTTGTCAGTTTTTACATTCTTATCGGTTATTTGAAAAAACCGGTAATGAAATAACTATTTCATATGTAGAGCTTGAGCCGCCCAGTGAAGAGACATTAGATTCGGTTATTCACTATGATCTTGATTCTGACGGCATCGCAGAAGTATTTCTAGGGTATGAGTCTGAAATCATTATTATAGATGGCGTGACTAAAAATATTAAGATGCGAGTGCCTATACCATTTACACCAAATCAATATTTTCGAGAATATGAGATTCTTCCTCCTCCTAAAAATATTAATGGTTTTTTCATCTACGCAAGCAATGATAATTTTGAGTATTATCTGCTAAATGCACAAGGTGAGGCTATCGTAGCTCCTATGATTAACGGGCCTGCAATTAATTTTATGTCAGGATATAAAAATATTGATGATGACCCTGAACCAGAAATATTCTCGGAAAGTTGGCTATACAATTTTGGGGAGAGTGGACACTCTATCCTAAGCGAATCTATTAATAAGGTTGAGGATATAGATGGTGATGGAGAGAAAGATCTACTGCGTTTAACCGAGTCTGGGCTTATAGGGCCGCAAACCTGGACGATAGATCATTTCGATGACCAATTGAACCTCATTGCTCAATACGTACTATCCAAACCCGACTTCATCGACTCAACATATTGGACCTATGAAATAGAGCTTATTAATATAGATGAAGACCCGGAAAAAGAGATTATTGAGAGCAATGGATTGCTTGTATTTGACTTGCAAGGCGACAATTTCGAGTTTATGTCACAACTACCTTATGATTATAAAAATAATAATCTTGCGCGCACATTTTTTACCCAGTTAGATTCAAATTCAATTCTTTTACCTGGGGAATACTCTGCTTATACCTTTAATGAGCCAAACAACTTTACAGAGATAAGTTACACTCATCCTATCTATCAAAGTAAGCTATCAAAACCGAATATTAACTCTGATGGCTCAGCATCGTTTTATTTTAGTGATATTGGCGAGAAAACAAGAATTGGAATCGTTGATGTTGCAACAGATGGAAGGTTGCTTAACACTGAAATATTAAGTGATATTGATGCTCCATACTACGCACATAGTATTATTGGAACGAGTTATAGTAGTCCCGATGCCAAAGAAGTTTTAATCGAAGGTTTGAATTCTAATTTTCAAATATTTGATGTAGCGACTCAAACTATTACTTACCAGTCTTATTTTGAGAATATAGCTTCAAAAAATTCTGAGCTTTTGGCTGGGGATTTCGATCAAGATGGACAGTCAGATTACTTTTCTGTATCAACGCAAGGAGATCAGGCCGACCCAATGATTACCTGGTTTGATCCCTATCAAGATGGCGAACGTTGGTCGTTTGTGGATAATGCTAACGAATATTATTCATCCCCTAAAATATCCAGAATTATCAGTTTTGATGGTGGGGCACAACAAAGCCTTGTTAGCTTGTTTTCTCCATACTCTTCAAGTAATAACTTTGACTTTGAGTTAAAGATTTTTTCTTTTGATGCTGAGGATATTATCCAAACTTTTTCACTAGGCATTAATGAGCGCTATTATTGGGTTAGCACAACCATGGGATTTCAAGATATAGATAATGACGGAAAATTAGAAATCATAATCTCTAAATTCGAAAGTGGCTGTGGCAATGATCGAGGTTCTGAGATAGAGCTAATTGACGATGACCTGACATACATACGAACCATTCAAGTAGATGAATGTATTTCTGTTATTCCAGACATTATTTCAAGTACACCGAAAGCAAATATTATTGCTTCTTCTCCAGTAGGAGAACCCAGATTGAAAAGAAGCTCTGCAATTGCCGCTTATTCAAAGTTTGTAGAGATTGGTGCTGGTACAGGTGAAGTTATTTGGGAATCAAAATGGTTCATGGGGCAACTCGATTCTGACTCGCTTATTACGTTTGGAGATGATCCGTACTTAAATAAGAAAATAGGGGTATTTAATGCGGGTATCTATGCTTTTGATTGATAGGTATGAGCGATTTGATCTTCACAAGTTTAGCTATTACTTGGTGCTCGAATTTACCGTTGCTAATGAATGAGATAAAGCGAGTATTAAGTCCGAATGGTCATTTTGTTTTTTCGACCTTGTTAGATGGCTCATTAGAAGAGCTTAAAGTGGCTTGGTCTGAAGTTGATGATAAACAGCACGTAAATGACTTTTTTCTAAAACAAG
>CAXBKC010000413.1:0-3952 GCA_963975615.1 uncultured Oleiphilus sp. | reverse complement strand
TTTCGCCAGGCTTAGCTAAAGTGTGGTTCGATGCAGATGAGAGTGCGCTAAATCGAGTGGGGTTGCGTTTGAGTGATGTGGCTGCACAATTTAGCCATGCCTATGAAGGTTTGGAAGCGGGCAGTATTCTGGAAGATATTGTTGAGCTGCCGGTTAGAATAAAATATGCCAATTCTGAGCGGGATGAATTAGAAGACTTACGTACCTTTCCTATTATTTTGCCTTCTGGCGAGTGGGCACCTGCAAGTGCCTTCGGTAATTTTAGGATTGAGCCAGATAGCACGTCGATCACGCGTAAAAATGGTGAGCGTGTGAATATTATTCAGGCGTATATTGCCTCTGATATCACACCTTTAGATCTAAGCAATAAAGTTATTAAGGTGATCGAGACAGAAAATTGGCGGCTTCCAGAAGGGTATCGATGGGAAGTGGGCGGAGATGCTGAGGAAAGTGGCAACGCTAACGCCTCGCTTGCGGCACACCTTCCAGTATTAATTTTGCTAATGGTAACGTCTTTAGTCTTAGCATTTAAGAGCGGAAAGCTTGCAGGCATTATTGGTATGGTTGCGGTTTTATCGGCTGGTTTTGGCCTTTTATCCTTATGGATTAGTGGCTATCCTTTGGGCTTTAATCCATTGCTTGGAGTGACAGGTTTAATTGGTGTCGCGATTAACGGCTCCATCGTGATTTTAGCGGGTATTCAAGCGAATGAAAAAGCGAAAGCGGGGGATCACCAGGCGATAGTCGATGTTACTTTATCTAGCACTCGGCATATTATGAGTACCACCTTAACTACCATTGCAGGCTTTATTCCTCTTATTTTATTTGTAGGTGGGCAATTTTGGCCACCATTATCTGTCGTTATTGCAGGCGGTGTGGGTTTCTCAATTATTCTATCGCTTTGGTTTACGCCAAGCATGTATGTATTGATGAAAGGTAAAACAGCTAAGGAATAATCTTCCGCTCATTGAGCTTTCCTGCCCTGATCCTGCCGAAGGGTCAAAATGTATTAGATGTAACGGTGGGTTTATTTGGACCGACCTTCGACGAGCTCAGGGAGCGTTATTAATCCGCTCATTGAGCTTGATGAAATGGGTTAGATGAAGCTTTGAGTTTAATTTGTAAAGCTCTTTGACTCCTCGATGCACTAAGCGCAGGTATACTCAGGTATCGAATATTGTAATAAATCCCGCCTTCAAAACGACTATGATATTAAGTAAGACTTTTTATTTGTATCTATCTCCCTCTTATCACTAAGATGACCTGACTAAGAGGCTAAGAAATTTTGGCGAATCTAAAAGGAAATATTATGTCTAATTATCAAAAAACAGCAGAAGCCGTTGCCGCACTCAGTGAAGAAGAATATCGAGTGACTCAAGAAAGTGGCACTGAGCATCCAGGAACCGGAAAGCTGCTTGCTAATAAAGAGCCTGGTATTTATGTGGATATTGTTTCGGGTGAGCCTTTATTCGCTTCCTCTGATAAATATGAGTCTGGGTGTGGTTGGCCAAGTTTTACTAAGCCTATCGAAGCAATCCATGTCAATGAGATAAAAGATTCAACGCATGGCATGATTCGAATCGAAGTGCGTTCAAAATATGGTGATAGTCACCTGGGGCATGTCTTTACTGATGGCCCACAAGATAGAGGTGGATTGCGTTACTGCATAAACTCGGCATCGCTTAGGTTTGTTCATAAAGATGATATGGAAGCGCAAGGTTACGTAGACTATATAAACCAAGTTATTTGAATCAAGTGGAGGCATAGATCATGGCAAATGAACGTGCAGTTTTAGCCGGTGGTTGTTTTTGGGGAATGCAGGATTTAATTCGAAAGCTTCCTGGCGTACTTGCAACTAGAGTAGGTTATACCGGTGGCGAAGTGCCCAATGCAACATATCGCAATCACGGTAATCATGCAGAAGGTATTGAGATACTTTTTAATAATGAGGTGATCAGCTTTCGAAAAATTCTAGAATTATTTTTTCAGATTCATGACCCGACAACGCTGAATCAACAAGGCAATGATAGAGGTGCATCTTATCGCTCAGCTATTTATTATGTCTCGGAGGAACAAAAGGAAGTGGCCCTAGATACGATTGCCGATGTCAATGCGTCTGGTTTATGGCCTGGACCCGTGGTGACAGAGGTAGAAAAGGTCAGTGATTTTTGGGAAGCAGAGCCCGAGCATCAGGACTATTTGAAGCGTATTCCAAATGGCTATACTTGCCATTTTCCACGAGTAAATTGGGTGTTGCCATCTAGGGGTGCGTCTTAAAGCTAGTTTCGGCTACTTAGATTCAATGTTTAGCAGTAGCCCGATGGACTCTAAAGTCGGGCTTTCTTTAGTGCTTAATGCGACTTTAGGGGAAACTCTTTTATCTAATAAACCTACGCGAGTCCATGACTGCCATTCAAGTTTCTGGCGTCTTGTTAGTCTTTTTAAGCTACGGTAAAGTGCCTGAAATTCAACTGCATCTATAATGTAAAACGCAAGCCAAGCAACAGGCGCTAAGAACAGTATATTTTTGTGGAAGTGAGCCTTACTATCAAAAGTGATCTGAAAACAAACTAAGATAGCCATAAATACAATGACGCAAGCAAGCGGTAAATAGTCATTGGTATAGAAGGTGTAGCCATAGAATATTGTCAGTATAAAAATTTCAAGTAGCAGCGATAATTCTGCATACACAGCAATAGGTAAAATTAAGAAGGTTAGGTAGGGCTTGCCTAATTTAAGGTTGAAGAATAACTTTCTATGTTTGATAAAGGTTAATATTCGCCCGTACTTCCAACGCAAACGTTGTTGGCATAGTCCTTTCCATTCACTAGGTCCTTCAGTATAAATAACGGCATTAGCTGCATAACGTGTTCTATAGCCTTTCGATAAAATTCGGGTCGACATTTCTATATCTTCGGTGATGATATGTTCATCAAAGCCACCTACGGCATCTAAGGTGCTTTTTCGATAAGCCGCTGCGGCGCCGCCAATGATATAGACTGCATTAAAAATAGAATCTGCACGTTTAAAGAAAAAACCGTATAAATATTCAAGTTGTTGTAAAAGGGCGATAGTCTTTTTACGATTACCTACAATGACATTACCGGCAACAGCACCGACTTTGGCGTCTTCTTCAAAGTGATGCAATAGATTAACAATGGCCTTAGTATCCATCACACTATCGGCATCGACCGTGATAACGAACTCACCAGCCACTTCTTTTAGGCCCCGATTGAGAGCATTGGCCTTACCGCCATTACTAAGGTTTAGATATTTAATTTCAACGTCATTTTTTTGAGAAGTATTGTTCAGAGAATACTGTTTTAGAAACTGGGTAATGAGTTCATGAGTCTGGTCGGTGGAACCATCATTAATGACAATAAGCTCAAGGTTTGGATATCTGGTATCAAGTACCGACTGCATGGTTTTAAGTATGCCAACTTCCTCATTCCAGGCGGGCACTAATACGGAGACGCGAGGTGTTCGTGAAAGTATGCCTTTCGCTTGTCTACGCTTTTCTTGAAAATAATATAGGGGTGAACTTAGCAGCTGAATTAGGTACTTCACAAAGATGGGAGCCATAAATATGAAAATGACTAAACGCATGAACTCGATATCATACACAGGCGTTACAACTTCAGTTGTGAATAATAAATAAAAGACAGCGCCTGTTACTAAATATAGTAGTGTGAAAATAAGCAATAGAGTTCCGTAAAATGTAAGTGCAGACCTAAGATGTTTTTATTAATTGCTGCTTTTATGATCAGATTCAAATGTGCGCGATTGTGGCAAATTTCTTGTAAACTGCAACTAAATAATTATTTAATTGTGGGTATTTAGGCATATGGCTCTAAAGAAAATAGATGTTTAGTTTCAACTTTTAGAGCTTAAATTATGCTTCTTCTCTATATCTTCAACGTGATAGCCATCTTGGCTTTTGAATAAAGGCTTA
>CAXBKC010000412.1:0-3953 GCA_963975615.1 uncultured Oleiphilus sp. | reverse complement strand
ACATGGTTGAAAAGAAAGCTAAGATTAAGAAGCGGCTAAAAACAGAGGAGTCCCCCGATTTAGCTGATTCATTTATCATGGGTGCCTGTACTCACTTATCTGAGTTTAGAGAAATTAAGCCGATGCGCATCGGGTTTGTTAATTAATGCAAATTACAACAATTATTTTATAGTGCTATAATGATGAAAAATATCAGGGCTTTATAATGAGCGTTAAAACTAAGCATCCGCAGTACACAGAGTTTGCGCCAATCGTAAAACTAACAAGAGACGCTGTGAAAGGCAATCCCGCTATAAAAGCAGCAGGCACAACCTATCTTCCTGCTGACTTCTCAGACTCTGATGAAGACAGATATAATGTTTATAAAGAGCGCGCTTACTTCATGGGCGTAACCGGCCAGACTCAAGACGCATCCATTGGCATGGTATTTCGTAAGCCTGCAATCATTGGGCTATCGTCGCCGCTTCAGGCACTATCTCAAAATATTGATGGGTCAGGACAGAGCCTTGATCAAATAGCCAGATATGGAGTAAAAGAGGTTGAAGAAGCAGGAAGAATAGGGTTTTTAGCAGACTATCCCACATCTGAAGAGGGGATTACAAAAGCAGAAGAAACAGCTCTTGGCTTGCGTCCGTACATGAGTACTTACGCTTTTGAATCCATTATTAACTGGAAAACAGAGGTTGTCGGGGGCAAAGATACATTAACAATGGTAGTGCTTAAAGAGAGTATACAAGACCCAAGCAATACAGATGAGTTTGACCATGAAGTGGATGATCGTTATAGAGTGCTTAGGTTGGTCCAGGGCGTTTATACTCAGCAAATATATAACGATGCGGGAGTGGCAATCAATGAGCAGTGGATCCCAAAGCAGTCAGGAAAGCCAATAAACTATATACCTTTTTACTTTGCTGGAGCAGCAAACAACCTTCCTTCATGTGACATGCCAATGCTTTATGATATAGCTGTTGTGAATATTGCACACTATCAGACAACAGCCGACCACAGGGAAAACTTGTTTGTACATGGCCAGTTGACCATGGGCATAAGTACAGATTTATCTCACGCTGAGTTTGAAGCCGCCAATTCTAATGGGGTAACAGTAGGTGCGCGAGAGGGCATATTCTTAGGTGAATCAGGATCACTTCAATCTATTACTGCACCAGAGTCAGGGGCCTTACGTGTCGCGCTATTAGATTTATTAGATGAAATGAGAGACCTAGGAGCTAAGAAAGTTCAAGCAGGTGGCCAAGCTGAGACAGCAGAGGCGGCGCGGATCAATGCAAGCGCACAAACTAGCACTCTTAGTACTGTAGCTATGAATGTAAGTGAAGCAATGACTAAGTGCCTAATAGACATGTCTCTATTTATGGGTGCTAATGATGACGTGTCTTACACTCTTAATCAAGATTTCTGGGAAGCGTCATTAGACCCACAATTAATTTCAGCAGTAACTAACCTAAAATTGAATGGCACTATTGCAACAACCGATGTTCTTTATATGATAAGACAGGGCAGAATCGGGGTAGATCCAGATAGAACAGATGAACAGATAGCAATTGACGTAGCAAACGAGCTAATAGACGGCTAATCATTTTATATGTTAAAATACTTGACAAAGGGTTGGCAGGCGCTGACCCAAGCATAGTTCTGGAGAACAAATGCCTTTCACCACAGAAAAAGACGGCAAAGAAATTACAGCATACACTCAGGCAGAGATGGATGATGAGGTAGCAGCGCTTAAAGTGACACTTGGCCAGCTTAAAGACGAAAAAACCAAGCTTAAAACTAAGCTCGGGGAATCTGAAACGGCTAAGTTAGCAGCTGAAGAAGCCACCGCTACGGCGACGGGTGATAAAGACGCGTTGCAGCGGATTTCAGAAGATCGAGATAATAAAACACGCGTAGAATTTGACGCACTAAAAGCATCGGTTCGCAGTGAAAAAACAGGTAACGTGATTAATGATTTCGTTACTAAGCATGGCGCAGGCGGCGTCCACAATGAAGATTTAAGAGATTTATTAAAGTCTCGATTCAAGTTTGATTACGACATGGAAACTCAAGAGCATAAGGTTGCTGGTGAGAATGTCGCAAATATGTCAGATTTGGAAAAAGTAGTAAAAGAGTCAGGTCGGTATAATGCTTACTTGGCTGGTAGCGGTTCAAATGGCGGGGGCAGTCAGGGTAGCCATAGCGCGGGTGACGCTAATAAGAAGTTTAGTGATTATAACAGCTCTGAGTTAATGGCAATTAAAGCCAATGACCCCAACCAATACGAGCGTCTACGGGCGTCAAGATAAATTAAGGAATTATAAAGCATGGCTACTACAAATTTAGCAGACATTATTGATGTCACAATCTTTCAGGATCTACCGGCAGTGGACTCACCCGAGTTGTCAGCATTCTATGAATCTGGCGTGGTTGTTAGTTCGCCTCTACTAGATACACTAGCAAATGGACCAGGTAAGAAGGCGGAATTACCTTTTTGGAATGATATTGACGCTGCAATTGAGGCGAATTTATCTAGCGATGATCCAGCTGTGATTGGTTCTGTGCAAGCCATTAATCAAGGCGAGCAAGAAGCGCGAAAGGCTTTCTTGAACAAAGGATTATCAACATCAGACTTAGCTAGCGAACTGGCACAAGGTCCAAACGCGATGGAGCATATTCGCGCAAGAGTAGACACTTATTGGACGCGTCAGTTTCAGCGCCGTTTAATTGCATCTTGTGATGGTGTGATGGCTGATAACGTTGCAAACGATACAGGTGACATGGTTCACGATGTTGCATCAGAGTCAATTGCAGGTCAGACCGCCGCTACTCGATGGAGTCGATCAAATTTCACTAGCGCAGCTTTTACCCTGGGTGATGCGTTCAATAACACCGGTGCGATTGCTGTTCACTCTCTAGTGTATAAGCAGATGGTAGACGCTGACGATATTGATTTTATACCCGATTCCGAAGGTAGTTTAGTTATTCCTACTTTTTTGAGTAAGCGGGTTATTGTTGATGACGGAATGACCGTTACTGCGGGCTCTACGGATGGGTTTAAATACACTACTGTATTGTTTGGCGCGGGCTCTTTCGGCTTGGGCAACGGCAATCCTGATTATCCTGTCGAGCTTCAACGCGCAGAAGGTGGCGGGAATGGTGGTGGCATTGGTACTTTATGGACTCGTAAGACTTACTTACTCCATCCATTGGGCTTTAAGAATACCGGCACACCGTCTGCCGTTTCTTACAGCATCGCAGAGCTTAAGCTTGCAGCAACTTGGGATCGAGTAGTTACTAGAAAGCTTGTTCCATTAGCATTTCTAGTAAGTAACTAGAATCCTTTATCCTAAGCCCTGCGATAATATCAAAGGGCTTTTTTGGAGTTAAAACATGTCAGAATTAAATAAAGATGCATTAACTGGAGCTCAACAATTAAATAAAGATGGGTTGATTGCAGGTCAAGAAGTAGATTTTGAAACGCTAAGTCGCATCAACGGTAACCGCATCGCAAAAGCCAAGGCCGACAAGATTGCAGCAATTGAAACGGAAAAAGCCCGAATAATTGCAGAGAAAGACCAGCTCGAAGCAAAAGAAAAGCAAGGCAAGCAACTTGAAGAGCAGAAGTTAATTGAACAAAAAGCGAAAGCCGAGGCTATAAAAAATGAATCCAACGATAAGCCAGCCGAAATACGCGAAAGCGGGAAGCATCCAGTTTCGGACGTGGAAAAAACAACAAAGCAGAAAAAAACGAGCAGCCAACCGAGTTCTTCCCCTGTTTAATTTGGCCGGTATAATGCAATGTAATGGCACACTTACTTGCCATGAAATAATCCCGTGTGGAGTGTAATAGATGTCAATCGCAGATGTAGTGTGTGGAGTAGTTAGCGGAACAGTACTTGCTTCGACAATTAACGCAATAAAAAATTTGGCCGAGAGTGCGAGCAGTACCTATTGGTTTG
>CAXBKC010000411.1:0-3954 GCA_963975615.1 uncultured Oleiphilus sp. | reverse complement strand
TCAACGACAGAAGGTCCTAGAAACTCGCAAGCTCGCCTGAGGACGGACTTAGTCCTTCTAGAACCTAGGTTCTAGAAGAGAAGCAACCTAGCAGGACGAAGTCCACCCTAGTACTTAGAAGTGAAGCGCCCAGCTATATTCCTACAAATCATCATCCCGGTAATGCTTTTGCGCCAGAACCGTCAGTTGCGCTTTCATAACCGATGATTTCACCCTGTAAAAACTTATCTCTGGGTAAGACTAATAACTCCAGTCCAACCCCCCTTAGGGCTTTGCCTAAAACTAAAGCGCTAGCTTTCGATTTATCTCCCTCAATCTCAGATAATGTCTTCCTTGTAATGCCGACCATTTTGGCATATTGCTCTTGATTTGCGAATAGCATTTCAGTACGCAACCTCTGCAAAGCCTTACCCGTTGTGATCTGACTGGTAATAAGCTCAATGCAAATACTTTTCATAAGCTCATCTTTGACAGAGCTCGGCAATTTTTGACGCTTTGCAGCAAGTGGTAGTCGGCCATGACGATTATCTTGGGCTAACATTTTGGCCTTTTCTGTCATAGTAGTTTCCAGGTTTTGAATTTCTGCTCTAAATGTTCATATCCCATACTTGGGAAAGAGAGAATAGACTGGGGAACACCTCGGTTTCCCAGCCTTTGCTTGAGTTCAACTAATTCTATTGCTGTTTGAGCCAATGCATCTAAAAGCTCTTTTGGTTCAATAAGATCTGCAAGACTATTGGCGATTTTAACAAAGTCATATTGCCCACCTAATTCAAGTCCTCCCCCCCATATAAAAGTCCTTGATATCACTTCTGGATCGGCTTTCATGGGGGCAAAGTCGTAAATAGGCGCAAGGGATACACGGTTGTTCTGCTTGATGAATGACGTATTACGACCGTGATTATCGGAATTACCAAAAGCAATATTAAGCAAGTCCCTGCGAACCCACTCGATAACAAACGCTGCTATTCCATTCTCTGCATCGAGAAACGTTGTTGTTTCACTGTTATCGCTTTTTAAAGTAAACACTTCTATTAAAGCGCGGATCACCTCGCCATGCTCCATCATAGTAGCAGGAGCAATATCTAACACAGAGTAAACTGACTCCATACCAAGCAGTTGCTGTTTATTGCCTATTGTTGCAACATCAAACCTTGGCAACCAAAGTGATGGACCTCGCTCGCTCTCTATCAAGCGCATTTCATCAGTGGGTATAGTATCGAAGACGCACCGCCAGCAGCAGCTCCATTGGTCTGTGCGTATTCGATAAAGTCGACTTCAAGCCTACAGACATCCTCAACGCTAAACGTTACCGGTATTGGGTTAGCCATAGTGGCAGGTACCGACTCTTTCACCCTGATATTGCCTATCGGTGCGATAGTACCTTGAGATAACAGGATAAAATTCCTGGTAAGCTTATCTTCATCGAGCAAGCGCAGTGTTCGTAGCCAGTATTTACGACTTGAGCCTGCGGGAATAATGTCATCTAAAAAACGAAACCAGTTTTTATTATTTCGATAGGGCATGGTGTCGTTTGGCAAAGTGACGCAGGCTGCGGTTTCTGCAAAATCATTATAGTGTGCAAATACATGATCTGTTTCATAGTCCAGTCGACAAAAGCTTGAATTAAGGTGTTCTGCAAACTCGATAGTCGCAACATCATGCCACTCAAAAGCGTAGTTAATTTGAATCGTAATTGCTTTCGACATTATGCATCCATTTCGGTTCAATAAAGAGTGTAAAACCAACTTATTGAAACAATATTAGCACATAAAATAGCTATTACACTATTTATTGACACGATTTAGGTTCAAAAAATCAAGCGCCAGTTTGTGACTACAGAACGCCCTAAGTAAAAGAGCGAGATCCTAGGAAATCCTACTCGCCAGAGGACAAACTTCATCTGCTAGGCATTTTCCTTTGTTTAATTTATCAGCGTAGCGGCCTATCAGGCAACTAAATGTTATATAACAAATGTAACCGAACGGTTTAGAGGCTAAAGATCTTTACTACTCACCATTATCGTTTTCCATTTTTTCAGAGATAGCTATCGCTTCTCTGGCTGAATAAATTGCTTCTTTAGGATTAACTTGGTGATTTTATGGTGACCTAGCTTAAATAATATTAGCTATATAGCTAACCTAGATACTTTAGTCTATCATGTTAGCTATATAGCTAACTTATTGGTGATGTATGGGCAGTAGAGCAGAGATTGGTACGGCAGTTAGTCAACGCCGCAAAGCGCTAGGTTATACCCAGCAGCGCCTCGCTGAATTGACGAGTATTCATAAGGTTACTATTTCTGAAATTGAGAATGGTCGGTTCACTGGCTCATTTGATATTTTTGAGCGTTTGCTTGATGCAATTGATTTGCAATTTAATGTGACTCCAAAGACTCATGAGTTACCAGATTGGGATGAGATTGATAGCATATTTAAGGAAGATGACTAATGGCTACTGAAATTAGTTTCCCAGGTAAAATCAACCGCATTGCTGTTGTTGGTGCTGATGATGCTGAGTTAGGTGTGTTGACGTATGGTTCTGTGCATCATTACCAACCAATTCAGGATGCTAAGCATGTGTCGCTTACTATGACGAAAAAGGGGTTGGATGGTTACTCATCTTCTGCATTGCATCCCGTGTTCGCGCAAAATTTGCCAGAGGGTTTTAATCGCCGTTTTATTGCTGAAAAGCTTGCGCGCTATGCCAAGGTTAACGACATGTACTTGTTGGCACTTCAAGGTGATCACAGTATCGGTATGTTGTCTTATCAGAGTGAATTAGAAATGCCTGAGGTCGAGTCGATATCCCTTAATGATATTCTGACGTATCGAAGTACTGAACCGTTGTTCCCTCAATTGCTGGAAAAATACTACCTGCGAAACTCACTCGCGGGTATGCAGCCTAAGGTCAGTATTCCTCGTGTTGGTGGCACTATAACCGATAGAACCGTTGAGCAAAAAGACTTGATCGTTAAGTCATTTGACCAGGAATTCCCACTACTAACAGTGAACGAATACGTTTGCATGGGGGCAGCGAACCATTGTGGCTTGAAACCTCCAGCGACTTACCTTGCAGAGAATCTTGAGACTTTTGTAGTTGAGCGTTTTGACAAAACGTCAGGGGGGGTGAAGCTTGGTTATGAGGATTTCACCACGCTGTTAAAGAAGCCTAATGATCCTGATGCTAAGTACAGTGGTAGTTATGAGACATTACTCAAGGCTGTTTATCTGTACACCAATAGCCAAGTGGAAATAGAGACAATGTTCCGGTACATCGTATTTAACTGCCTCATCGGTAATGGTGATGCTCATTTGAAAAATTTTGCGTTGCTATACTCACAGGATATGTCTAGGATTTTTGTATCTCCTCCATTTGATATCACTCATACGCTTATCTACGACACCATAGATAACAAAATGGCGCTTAAACTTGCTGGCAGTAAAACATTCCCTGATGAGTCTCACTTGCTGAAATTAGCTGAGGGTAAGGAATTTCGGATCAGAAAGGCTAAGGAAATTATTGAGTCCATCAGTGATGGCATCATGGACTATTTGAAGCGTTCTGAGGAAGTGCGGTTATTTAGTGGATTGCGAGAGTCTATTGAACAATCGATATCAAGTGCTATGAACCCAACTTATACCACAAAAAATTACCGTCATGATCGCAAGAAGAAGTTTGAGTGAGTCTTTTGACCGATAAGAATAAAACCAGACTTTACTCGGCAATCTTTAGGGCATGTTTATCTTTGTAGGTGAATTAGTTAGCTATTTTTATGTCAGGCAATCGAAAATGAGCGCCGTTTAGCCCGCTAAATAATTGAATTTGTGGCAGTATAACAGCAAATAGCCACTGCCCGTTGGGTTGAGGCTAAAAGGGAACATGCTCAATCAATCGCCTTTATCAGACGCGCCGTAAAACCCCGTCCTTCAGGTCGGGGATGTAAGGCACTGG
>CAXBKC010000410.1:0-3976 GCA_963975615.1 uncultured Oleiphilus sp. | reverse complement strand
TCCCATAAAAGGCTAATTCATACTGTTGTTCAGACATACCGTTTTTCTCACATTCGATTCTATAAATAAGTTGAGAGTTATACTGCCTAAAGACGTTTATTAGTCCGTCTCATGCCAACGCTCAACCCGGTTGCGCCCATTTTGTTTGGCTCTATACAAGGCCTTATCGGCTCGTTCAAACAATATACTTTGCACAATTTCTTTAACATCTTCTGCTGAACAACCATCTTTAAACTCGATCAAACCAAAAGACATCGTAATCTGGATATTTTCATCCCGAAAGTGAAAAGGTAAACGACCAACCATTTCTCTCACTTTCTCAATCACAGGCTTAGCCGTTTCAATATCTGTTTCAGGCAAAAGCATCACGAACTCTTCACCACCATAGCGTGCTACAAAATCAGTTTTCCTAACTCTATTTCTTAACTCTTTAGCAATAATTTGAAGAACCTTATCTCCCGATAAGTGACCATAGTTATCATTTATTCTTTTGAAGAAGTCAATATCAGCAACCACCAAGGTTGTTGGCTTCTGATAGCGTTTCCAGCGTTCCAACTCTAATTCAAAACGCTCATCATACGCTTCTCTATTAGGTAAGTTAGTCAGGGAATCGCGAAGCGCTTTGCCTCTTTCCTCCTTTAATCGCTTACGAATATAAGCAGTTTCTTGCTCCATAGCATTAATTCGTTCTTGAAGTGCTTTCACCTCTTCTTGTTTTTCATTTTCAAACTGCTGGCCATCACTATCATGCTGATCAACAGCCTGATAGATAGAATCCAAGTGATTAGAAATTGAGTCTTTTAACTCATCTAGATCAGCAGAGGAGTCAATTTTTTGAGAAATTCCATCAACTTGGTCGCGCACTACCTGATCAAAAGCCTGATTTTTCATTTTCCATTTCGCATCGACCTTTTCGCTTTCAATCAAAAACCCTTGGACCTTACTTAACCTCTCATCTAAAGACTTAAGAAAGCTTTCGAAGTCACGTTGACCTTTGCCTACGACAGACAAAACCAAGCTAGCCACATCATCCAAAGTTGGACCAAGTTCATACCAGACTAACTCATTTTCTATTTGGTCCCGAAGCTTCGCGACATCTCTATGCGCACTTTGCGGAAAGCTTAACTGGTCTAATAAATTAGTTAGGGTATGACGAACATGTCTGGCAACAGAACTAAAGCCCGGTGCAATTTCTTCTGCTTCGGTCGTTTCCTCGTCTGTTTCTAACTCTAAATCTGGTTGAGATTGCTCCTGAATATTACCAGAGTCATCTGATACAAGCTCTTGACGATTCCCACCTAAAATACGACTAAAGAAACCTTGTTCTTTTTCTTGTGGTTGAACAATTTCTTGTAGAACATTTGCTTGTAGCGAGGCATATTCAGAAAGAATTCCTGGGTATGCCTGAAGATTTAAGGCTTTCTTAGAAAGTGACTTAGACAATTTCTTCAATGCATATTTTTGTGTTCTTGGGAGCTTTATCGCTAATAACTGCTCAATAAGTTGGTCTAAAATTTGAACTATTTGGCTGGCGTTCTGTTGTTTCGACTCATCAGACGCCAAGATAAGTTTATCTATACGCTTTAAACGCTGTTCAAGATCATTGTCTTCAGCTGACGCATTTCGAATAGCGGACCGAAGATCATTAAGTTCATCATCCAAACGCTCACTTACATTTTCAGCCGCTAAGCTTACTCGCACCAAAATGCGCTGTAATAATGCGGCATAATCCTGAGCACATCTTTTCTGCTCTTCGAAGTTTTCATTTTGTTCGAAGTATTTATCCTTCCAGCGTTCTAATTCTTTGCGCATATCAGATGCGTTACTCATGAGATCTCCGAATCATCCTTTTGCTAATTATTTAGTATAGGACGATTTTGGGTTTTTTCTCGCACTTAGATAAGAGAAAACTGACACTTCTAAAAAAAATTAAAAAAAAGGATATTATAGAGAAGAGGCTTTGTATTCATAAGATCCCTATGGCGTAAGTTTGACTGTCACCATAGAGATCACTTTTGAAAAAAAGAGTAGATTACTCTAGCAAAGAAGGGATATTATCGTTTCGGTATTGCTGCTTTGAGCTTAATAGTAAGTTTGGCAGTATCCGGCTGATGAAGTCACTAATATAAGATAAAAACAAAGAGCCCATCGAACTATCAAAGTGAGCAGGATCTTCACTTCCCAAACAAAACAAGCCTAAAAGATCTCCATGACGAAGAGGAATAACCGCAACGGAACCTACTTTTGCAGCATCATTCGGAAATAAGCACTTCAGTTGTTTCTCACTAAATCGACCACAACTTGCATGAGTTTGATCAAGTATCGCGCCTAAATGTTGCTTGGCGTAAGCCAACTCTATAATTTTGATATCTGATGCAGGGTAATCACTACTTTTACCAAAAAGTATAATGCTACTAAAATCTATTTTTAAATCATTTTTAAAAACTTCATTCACTACCATTTCAATTTCATCAAGACTTTTAACTTCAAGCAGATTTAAAAGCAGACGCTTACTCTTCTCAAAGTGAGCATCATTTTCTCGTGCAACTGAAATTAATTCATTTAATTTATACTTTAATTCATCGCGATGCTCACGAAAAACCTGTACCTGCCGCTCGCCTAAGGATATTGCAGCTCCACTTGCATGAGGTATTTTCAGCTCGCTTAATAAATATTCATTGCTAGCAAAAAACTCTGGGTTTTTACGCAAAAAAGAAATTACCTGCTCTTCCGTTGGTTGCGCCAAGCTAGCCTCAGTGTTTGTTTGATCTTCTGTTTTTTTTATCATAGTTACATCACTATTCGAGTTTGCTTTCCGTCCTTGATGATCTTGCATTAACTTAGTTGGTCTTATTATTTAATTAGATCAACTAAGTTAAATACGAATTTTGCCTTCAAAAACACTTGTTGCCGGACCTTCCATCATAAGCGAGTGACCTGGACCATCCCACTCTATCTTTAAATTACCACCAGGAAGCTTTACCTCAACAGGGCTTTCTAATACGCCTCTCAAAATACCGCAAGCAACAGCCGCACAAGCCCCTGTACCACAAGCCAAAGTCTCACCAACACCACGTTCGTATACGCGTAGTTTAATAAAGTGCTTATGTATTATTTCCATAAAGCCGACATTTACTTTCTCTGGAAAAGCCTCATGACACTCTAAAACCGGGCCTAGCTCATTGACTATTTTGTCTGTCAGCTCAGGCAACTCGATCACAGCATGAGGATTCCCCATAGATGCTACTGAAAGTTGAATATTTTGGCCGCTAACATCAAGAGTATAGCTCGGGCTCTCAATATCACTGATAAAAGGCACGTCTTTTGGAGAAAAAACAGGCTTTCCCATATCGACTAAAACACGATTATTTTGGTCGATATGTAGCTCAATCACACCTTTACTGGTCTCTACCAAAATATGGTTTTTGTTGGTCAGCTTTTTTTCTCGCACAAAAATAGCAAAACAACGAGCACCGTTGCCACACTGTTCAACTTCTGAACCATCCGCATTAAAAATGCGATAACGAAAATCTACACCTGGCGAACCCGGTGGCTCAACGAGTAATAACTGATCAAAACCAATACCTAAATTCCTGACAGATAGTCGTTTGATTTGCTCTGGACGAAGATGGACATGCTGGCTAATCATATCAACCACCATGAAGTCATTTCCTAAGCCATGCATCTTAGTAAAGTTTACAACCATCTGTCTGCCTTCATTCCCGCTTTTTTGCCAGTTTAGCCCCTAAGGTAAGGGCGATTCTAAGGCCAATTGATCTTCTATTGTTTCTCGCTTTCGAGCTACAAAGGTATCAGAACCATCTACCATTATTTCAGCTGCACGATTACGAGAGTTATAGTTTGAACTCATTGCAAAACCATAAGCTCCCGATGATTTTACTGCAAGTAAGTCTCCCGCCTGAATATCTAGATCTCTATCTTTCGCATCTAGTGAAAATGTTATATATTCTGGATT
>CAXBKC010000409.1:0-4016 GCA_963975615.1 uncultured Oleiphilus sp. | reverse complement strand
AAATGACTCTGGCGCAAGACTGGCTCCAGACACAATTACTGAATCAAACAGAGCTTGAAACATATTTTTTTGATGCCGAACACGTGGTCAACGGTATGTACAATTTGATCAAGCTAAAGGATGTGGAACAGCAGGAGTTTTATACAACACTTGGACTCAAGGACGGTGATGTTCTGATGCAAGTTAATGGAGAGTGGGTTCACTCAGGTCAAAACTCTTTATGGGACACTCTGTCTCGAGAGGAGCCTGTTTCATTAATAGTTATGAGAAAAGGTTACCCTCTTCGTTATGATTATGTTGTTAAATAGCATGCTTGCTCTTTTGTCGCTGCAATCATTACAACCTGTCTACTTTTAAAGAGTTTGGCTTTTCTGTTCAAAATGATTTTGTATAACCAGAACTTCTGGATTTTGTAGTCGGATTAATACCTTTCATATAATTACTGAGTGCAGTAAGCGAAATTTTACTCAAGTAATTGCCATTCCAATCGTAGACCTTTGTGGTGTATATTGAAAACACCTATTTTCAAGATACACGTTTCTAACTTCTCGCGTTTTAGCGGAGGCGAGACTATAGAAATAGCTTACTCATCTCGCTAACTTCACATATTCAGCAGAGGAGATGCCATGCCTCCAATCTTGCTTCAAATACTGACCTTCTCGATCCTTTTATTAGTATTTGCATGTATTAAACACTATACACGCCATTCCAAGCTCCCTTCAGAAGCATGGATACTTTTACTTGGAATCGCCTACGGATTAACCAAAAAAGAAGGCGGATTTACTGATTGGCCTGCTCTTGCGCTTGACCCGAACGCAATTCTGTTCTTTTTCCTACCTTTACTAATTTACGCAAGCGGTCGACATGTAGATGTTATTGCTATGAAGGCGAATAGTGTAGCGATAACGCTCTATGCACTACCTGGCGTGATACTGTCGTCCGTAATAATTGGGTTTCCCATTTCTTGGGCGCTAAACCTTCATTATTTACATGGCATGTTATTCGGTGCTGCGATCGGAGCAACAGACCCAATAGCAGTAGGTGCTATTTTTAATAAATTTGCCCTCAATCAAAAACTCAGCATGTTGGTTGAAGGTGAATCGTTGTTCAACGACGGTACAACAGTCGCGTTATTTTCTCTACTTTCAGCGATAGTACTGTACGGAAATGAATTCATACTATTATCCGCAGCAGGTACGTTTACTTATGCCATTTTGCTTTCTATCCCGATAGGTATCGTGGGAGGATGGCTAGCATCGAGAACCTTGCAGGCTTGGTCGGAACAACAGATTTTCTTCAGCGCCTCAATGGGAATCATTGCGGCCTTGTTAATTTTTATAGTATGCGAATACCTGCTTCATTGTTCCGGCGTTATCGCTGTGTTATTTGCCGCACTCACGATGGAAAAACTTTCAGCGAAAAACCAACCAGATAGCATAGAAGTACTCGACTCATTTTGGTCTTACACAAGCCAAACACTTAATGGTTTTATGTTCTTCTTACTGGGTGCCGCCACGGGACAACATGTTTTTAATCTTCCTGCGTACGCATTAGCAATAGGCTTCATAGCTATATTCTTGGCCCGTGCCATCGTTATTTATGGTGGGGCTGGCGTGATGCGAATATTTTCAAAAAAAATACCTGCATCGTGGCAACATATCATGGTGCTTGGAGGGCTTCGCGGTGCGGTGTCAGCTGCATTGATATTACTTATCCCAACCAGTTATGAAAATCGTGATGACTTTCTATGCTTAGCATTTTTTATCACAGCTTTCTCATTGATAGTTCAACCGCTTATGATGGACCGTTATCTAAACAAACTTAAGCGAGATCAGCAGGATGATGTTTTTTAGCCCAAAACTCATAGCATCTAAATTGGATGATTTATTCTTTATGACACAACGCTCTTGAACGTAAGCTTTGAAAGCTTATAAGTCTCACCAGTTTTGTACGTTCAAGCCGGTAGCTTTGATACATATATCATCAATTAAAAAGCTTTTTAAAATTATAACCGCCAATTTAATTCAGACTAGTGTCTGTTGCTTGTAATGAATCGTTCAAGTTGCCGCTGATAGGTTTCATTTTCTTTCTGCAAAGCTTCCTTCTGTTGCAGTAAGTCGATCAACATGGCGACAGCCAGCCAATCAATTTCCAGGTCATGATGCAGACGGAGTGCCTTTTGAATCCAGTGGGTGCTTTCTGTATCAAATAGCCATTGCTCCTGATTGGCTTCTTCGGAAGTCTTATTCAGGGGAGTGACGATCTCATACTCTACAATCTCAACAATCAACTGGCTTTCTATGCCTTCGAGCTGGCATAGCTCATCAAATGAAATACTGAATAATTTTTCGCTCATCACTACACACTCCATTCTTCTCTTGGGTTGAAGGATTCTGTTGCTGCTAAGTCTTGCCATAATTGTTTAGCTTTTTCACTGGTTTTAGCGGGCATAACCACTTTAATAATAGCGAATAAATCTCCAGTATTTGTCTTTGTTTTCAATCCCTTACCTTTTACGCGTAACTTATGCCCACTTTGGGTATTAGGCACGATACTTAGATTTATTTTTCCTTCCAGAGTGGGAACCATAATCTTGGTGCCGAGTGCGGCTTCCCAAGGAGCTAAGGGAACTGTGATTGAAATATCATGCCCCGAAACATCGAATAAGGGGTGCGGCACGACACGAATATGTAAATACAAATCACCCGCTACACCGCCATGTTGGCCAACATTTCCCTGCCCCTTCAGGCGAATTCTTGCACCGTCTACCACACCTTGGGGTATTTTTACCTTCAAGTGTTTTTTCGATGAGGACGTTTGAGAAGGGCCAGCCGCTGGCATCTGAAATTCGACAGTTTTCTCGCTCTCTTTTAATGTTTCTTCTAAAAAGACGGCTAACTCAACTTCTATATCTTGGCCTCTCGCTCGGCGCTGTGTTTGATTAAATCCACCCTGAGACTGCCTTTGCCCGCCAAAAATAGAATTAAAGAAATCAGAGTAACCACTAGACTGTGAATCACCTGCAAAATCAGAATCGTGAGAAGCCTGCCAGCCAGGTGGTGGCCGAAAGCCTTGTTGAGATTGCGAACCATACTTACGTAGATCATCAAATTCAGCTCGAGTCTTCTCATTTTTTAGTACCTGATATGCCTCAGCCACCTCTTTAAATTTTCCTTCAGCGCCTTTGTCAGGATTCATATCTGGATGATATTGGCGCGCCAATTTCCGATAAGCCGTTTTAATTACCTTAATATCAGCGTCCGGTTCTACGCCAAGAATTTTGTAATAATCTTTAAATTCCATAAATTCATCCTTAGTTTGGATTAACAACTGCTTTCAAGTGCTCTTCCAATCTCACCTCAAATTGAGCTTGGCCATAAAGCCCAACGTCACTACCGTAACAGATAATGAGTTACCATTATGATCTGTTTCGTCCCGAGCTCATACTGTATTCAGGGCTTATTCCGATTTATACCACTATATTGCTTAGTCAAAATAAAAAATCTATTCATATTATTTTTCATTCCATCCTCATGAATTATATAGCTGTAGAATTTGTTTTAGCGCACAATAAGCAGCCTTCCTAGCGTTCTAAAAAAGGCAAATTCTTTTTGTTATTTTAGGTGCGACTCCCATGACTGATGTGATTAATATCGAAGAACCTGAACATAGGTTAACTCTCCGCCATCTTCGACTAGAAGATTATCCTGATATTAAAGAAATCATGGATAGAGTGTATGACACGATGGATATCCCTAAAGCTGAAAAGAAATTTAAAGCTCAAATAGCTACTTTTCCAGATGGCCAGATCTGCATTGAGGATCACGGAAAAGTGGTCGCTGCGGCATTTTCAGTTATCGTCGATTATGACAAATTTGGCGACCAGCATACCTACGAAGAAATAACCGGTGATGCATATATTACGACTCATGACCCTAAGGGAGATGTGCTTTATGGCGTTGATGTCTTCGTCTCGCCTGACTACCGAGGTATGCGCTTAGGTAGAAGGTTATATG
>CAXBKC010000408.1:0-4022 GCA_963975615.1 uncultured Oleiphilus sp. | reverse complement strand
CCTGAATTCACCTGATTTCTGAAACCTTTCGAGTTATAATCATCTCGCAAACTATCCGAAATATCAGCCAACTCTCTGAAATTACTCCAACTATTGGTTGGAATGCCAAGGTCAAACATTAAATGCTCAATATTAAAAAGGGTCTGTTGTCTCACTTCTGGATAGAGACTCTTCTTGACATATCTGGATAGGTCACCGCTAGAAATATTTACATGCGCCTGGAATCTTTCTGTAAACCCTAAGTTATGAGCTGTAGTTAGGTACAAGTTCTGAGCAAAATCACGAACCATTTCTGATGTCGCATTTTTAGGATTACGTATATCTTGCTGCCATCTCAAAAATCGAATGAAATACATTAGTTTAGCTAAATACTTCTTGATTGACTGGTGACTATCCAATGCCTGATTAGTGGCTCTAGAGTCAACAACAGATAACAGCACTAGCCATTTTACGGTCTTAAGTAATTCAGGCTCGTCAACAAGTAATAATTTACAATCTAATACTAGCTCAAAATCAATTTCATCTTTTTCTCCATTTAGTAACAATATCCATTTATTGTCACTAAATGGACTTAAAAGTTTGTCACAAACAGGAGCTTCGATATTGCTAAGGTCAATCACCACTTCAAGCTTCTTTAACGCGATTTTGTTCACTCTCACAAGTTGAAGACCTTCAAATAAGGGTTTTCGTCTTTCTGCAGATTAAAAAGCGTCTCCGCACCAGATAATTCGAAGCGAACATCTTGGTTACGCCTGTATGCATCGATTGCGTAATTATTAAATACCTTCCATAAATGCCACTTCTTCATCTCTGCTTCACTAAGTTGATCGAAGGCATACTCTAATGCAGCATTCCACAATAAAGTATTCAATATAGAGTGCTTGCTGGCAACAAGCACTGGTCGCCTATTGGTACAGGTAGGGCAAAACTCAACCTTATTACAAGCTTGGCCTTTTTTTGTATACGGCCCGTCGATTGGATCCGTACAATACACCCCACCGAACTGACTATTTAAGATTTTCTTGGCCCCTTCAACACTAGCAAGGTAGTCACTACGATCAATACCGGCAAAATCAACAAACTCATCAATCTGCATAGTTACTAGAGCCTCTAGTGAATTTTGAAACTTACGGATATCAAGTTCATTGTTGAAGTTCAATGCCAAGTGCTTCAAGTAAGCTGAGGTTGAGGACATATTAGTATGCCTACCTTGCTTCATAACCCTAAGAGGATCTTTAGTTAATAGGGCCGTTAATTGCATACTGCTTTGCCTCATCATGCTTGGGGGTACCTGAACGGCACCATGAGTCAATTCAGCTATGACTTTGGGAAAAGACGTTGAACTTGCTCCAGCACTTAAAGGGGCAGGAAAGTAACCACTATTATTTTTGTTTTGATTCTTGTACAAAGTTAAGAATAAACGATTTTTATTGTGATCTTTCGCCATATTCCTGTAGCGGCTTGTTGCGGACTGGAGATACCTTATGACTTTAGGGACACCTAGCCTCAATCGTTCGCAACCTTCAAACACTAGTACATCAATACGCTCCTCATTCGGATCAGCTTTTGTTAGCCCTATCCGTCTCTTTGACATATTCGCACGGTTTTTATTATCAATTAAATGATACACATCCTCATTTTCAACTAAACAATCACTGTTTAGGTAGCGAATACTAGACTCATTATTTGAAGTATCAATATACAAAATACATTGAGCTAAAATTTGTGCTTCTGAATGAAGATTAAAATGGTTGTTAATATCAATGATTAAATTACCTCCCATAACTCGGCATCGTCGGCTTAAATAACTATAAAGCTTACGATTATGGTATCTTCGTGGTTCTTTTTTCTCAACGGAATCCCGAGGAACGATTCCTTCTTGATAGTGATATATATAAGCCGATAGGCCATCAATACCGAAACTTTCAATTAATAAGTTTATTTCCTGAAACTTTAATCTTGAGCCAACTCCAGATGAGACTAGCTCTTCACGATAGAGCAATAATTCATGAATCTTGGCGGCTATCTCAATATTTTGCTTTTTATTCGCTGAGCGGATGGCAAGTAAATGCTTTGCAATAATCGTACGAAGCCGCTTTTCTGCGTTTATTCTAATAAGTTTTAGATTGTCATTTAAAAAAAAACAGGTGGCTCTAATCAAATCATCAGTCGACTTAATTTTTACCCCTGTTGCGCTCATAACGCTGGATAGCATTGATCTTATTTGATTATTATCACTATCTAAACCTAACTCATTAATTACGCTTTCGACTTCAGGTATCCCTTCCTTAGGTCTAGCAAGATTATTGGTGACCATAGAACGGGCTAGTCTGGGAGGTAATTTTAAACCTTTAATCCTAAGGCCGTGAGGCCAAATACCATTAGACGCGGAGTGTTTGAGGAAAGATGAGAGGATAGAAAGATAATTATGGGCATTAGTACCTTTGCCATAAGTTTTTATTACGTGTTCTCTATATGCATCTAAGGCGAACTGCCAATCTAGATGAGCAACTTCTGCATGACCAACACGATTTAACTTCCTAATAAGGCTAATCGTAGATTGGGAGTTTTTACTCACTAGGAAGGTTAAGAAAGTGTATAATCTGCCATAGATAGCACTATCACCTGTTATAGTAGTGTTCAGTGTTTTTGATACATACTCTTTAAATGACTCATCAAAACATCGCAAGAATGACTTATCTAAGGATTTTAACTCCTTTATTTCAGAAAACTTTCTTGATTTTTTAGAGCGGTTTCGGTTCAAATTACTTTTGCTCTGTCATTAACTGAAAAAGGAGCTAATTGTTAGCCCCTTTTATACCACGTCCAGTCTTAAATTAGAAAACTTCACCAGTTTCTAAATCAATATTTTCATCACTAGCAGATGAGCTAGCTGGTGTTTTTGAACTTAATAGCATCGCACGTAATGTCGTATCAATTTCTTTTGCCACTTCAGGATGTTCAAGTAAGTATTTACCCGCGTTAGCACGGCCTTGACCAATTTTGTCACCTTTGTAGCTGTACCAAGCACCCGCTTTATCAACCAATTTATGTGCAACACCTAAATCGACTAATTCCCCCGTACGATTAATACCTTGACCATAAAGAATTTGGAATTCAGCTTGCTTAAATGGTGCGGCAATTTTGTTTTTAACCACTTTCACCCGAGTTTCGTTACCGATAACTTCATCACCTTCTTTAATCGCACCTGTACGGCGAATATCAAGTTACCAGCCAGCTTACGCATTGCTTGGCTCATCATACGAGCCGCTAAGCCCATATGCGAATCACCAATTTCACCTTCAATTTCAGCTTTTGGTGTTAACGCAGCAACAGAATCGACAACAATAACGTCTACAGCACCTGAGCGAGTTAAAGCGTCACAAATTTCTAATGCTTGCTCACCAGTATCTGGCTGTGAACATAATAGGTTATCAATATCTACACCAAGCTTTTTTGCATAAATAGGGTCCAAAGCATGTTCTGCATCAATAAAGGCACAGATCTTACCTTCTCGTTGCGCAGCAGCAATAACTTCCAATGTCAAAGTAGTTTTGCCACTACTTTCAGGCCCATAGACCTCCACTATTCGACCTAAGGGGAGTCCGCCTGCACCTAACGCGACGTCTAATGAAAGTGAGCCGGTAGAGATAGTTTCAACATCCATTGTGCGGTCTTCGCCCAACTTCATGATCGAACCTTTACCGAATTGCTTTTCAATTTGACTTAACACTGCGGCAAGTGCTTTTTGTTTATTTTCATCTGTTTTAGACATGTTATAACCCTTGCATATTTTTTGGCTTGAAGTGAATATTTATTCATCATCACCACTTGTTAATATATACAGCTCATATCAAATTAGTATATTGGGAACGCTATGAACCGGTTCTTTGCGTCTAACTTGTTCTAGGCAGCGATTAAAGAGGGGTTTAATCTAGGTGAACCACTTAAAGTTTGGCTTTGGTAAATTTCAACGATACGTCCCATTGGCAAACCGCCCGCACCGAGTGCGATATCCAATG
>CAXBKC010000407.1:0-4022 GCA_963975615.1 uncultured Oleiphilus sp. | reverse complement strand
ATGACTACCATTCTATCTGTACGTAGAGAAGGCGAAGTTGCCTTAGGCGGAGATGGCCAAGTATCTCTTGGTAACACAATCATGAAAGGCAATGCTAGAAAAGTTAGACGTCTTTATCATGGAAAAGTAATTGCAGGCTTTGCCGGTGGAACAGCAGACGCGTTCACTCTTTTTGAACGCTTTGAAGCCCAACTCGAGAAACATCAAGGCAATCTAGTAAAGGCCGCTGTAGAATTAGCAAAAGACTGGCGAACAGATAGAGCGCTTAGAAAGCTAGAAGCATTACTAGCCGTTGCTGATGAGAAAAACTCTTTAATCATTACCGGAAATGGCGACGTCATTGAACCAGAGGATAGCCTTATCGCTATCGGTTCTGGCGGTCCTTTTGCCCAGGCTAGCGCTCGCGCCTTACTAGAAAATACCGAACTATCAGCCGAAGAAATTGTCCAAAAAGGCTTACAAATTGCTTCTGACATCTGTGTATTTACAAATAATCAATTCACTATTGAACATATTTCAAAAAGTGATGAAAAGTAAATCCTAAAGATCAGACCAACTCATACTCTCGTAAAATATAGAAAGCAGATATAATTATGGCAAGCATGACACCCAGAGAAATTGTTCACGAATTAAACCAACACATCATTGGCCAAGATGAAGCTAAACGTGCCGTCGCTATCGCCCTAAGAAATAGATGGCGTCGTATGCAACTTGACCCAGCACTGCGTGAAGAAATATCACCCAAAAATATTTTAATGATCGGCCCTACAGGTGTCGGTAAAACAGAAATTGCTCGACGCCTAGCAAAGCTGGCAGACGCCCCATTTCTTAAAGTTGAAGCCACCAAATTTACTGAAGTTGGCTATGTCGGCAGAGATGTAGAGTCGATTATCAGAGACATCGCTGACAGCGCGCTAAATATGCTCAGGCAAAAAGAAATGAAGCTAGTTGCTAGACGAGCAGAAGATGCAGCCGAAGAGCGCATTCTTGACGCCTTACTTCGCCCTGCACGCTCCTCGGGTAATCCAGCAGATGCTCCAGCCGAAGAATCTTCTACTCGTCAGATGTTTCGCAAGAAGCTACGTGAGGGCGAGCTAGATGAGAAAGAAATTGATATTGAAGTAAGTTCATCACCTATGGGCGTTGAAATTATGGCGCCCCCTGGAATGGAAGATATGAGCAACCAGCTTCAGAGCATTTTCTCTAGTATGTCTGGAGACAAGAAAAAAACCAAAAAGCTAAGCATTAAAGACGCCTTAAAGCGTATCAAAGATGAAGAAGCTAGTAAGTTAATCAATGAAGAAGATATTAAAGCAAAAGCTATACATGCGGTAGAACAAAACGGCATAGTATTTATTGATGAGATAGATAAAGTTGCTAAGCGCTCAGAAAATGCATCCTCGGACGTATCTCGGGAAGGCGTCCAAAGAGACTTACTGCCACTAATAGAAGGCAGCACAGTCAACACTAAGCTTGGCGCTATTAAGACAGACCATATTTTATTTATTGCATCTGGCGCGTTTCACCTTTCAAAACCTTCAGATTTAATCCCAGAGCTTCAAGGCAGACTTCCTATCAGGGTCGAATTGAAAGCATTAACACCTTCAGATTTCCAAAAAATACTAACAGAGCCAAATGCATCTTTAATTGATCAATATATTGCGCTTATGGGTACAGAAGGCTTAAAACTAAGTTTCAGTGAAGATGCACTTGAGAAAATTGCGCATATCGCCTGGAAAGTAAACGAGAAGACTGAAAACATTGGTGCCAGACGACTTCACACCATATTAGAAAGACTGCTTGAACAGATTTCATTCGATGCAGGCGATATACAGTTAGATGATTTCGAAGTGACGGCAGAATATGTCATGGAGAAACTAGAAGCCCTATCTGAAGATGAAGACTTGAGTCAGTACATCTTATAATTTATTGCTTTAAAAAGAATACCCTCAAACGAATAAAGCACTCAAATTGAGTGCTTTATTCTGCAAATGGCATAACCAAAAAGCTAAAAAATTGACACAACTTTATTTGTCACTTTTTCAAGATAACCTTCACCAGATTTAGCGGCCGGGACTTTTTGTACTTTTGCTTGATAACTAGGCAAAGCCTCTCCGTATAACCCCGTACTTAGAGTCCTATTTTCATCATTTAGAATATCATGTCGCATACGGATTCCGGCGAAAGCAAGTAATGGCTCTAATTCTTCAGATCTTGCTCGTAAAGAAGCTCGGGTTAGTTGGTAGCCTTGCTCACACATCATTTTTCGTGCTTTAAAACTAAATACACTTGAAAAGAATAAATTTGCATCGCTACGAATTGGCTCAAATAAGATAAGATCTTTTTTAGGATAGCGGCGTTTAATGTGCCTCAAACCAGAGGTCAGCCTTGAATGAATCATAGTCCTATATGCCTGAGACAGCACATTAGCCATCCCATACTGACTTAACTCATGACGTGACATTGACCCGGCACCAACTGCTTGCGCTACATCAATCGGTACAACTGGGTTAATTGCAAATACAATATCTGCCCCATCATCCATTGCAACAGAAGTATGCATTCCCTTATTAAGCGTACCGTCCACATAAAAGTGATCATCTACTTCAACTGGCCTATATAAACCCGGAGATGCCATACTACATTGAATCGCTTTAGAGATTTGAATGTGTTGAAGGCCTTCAGAACCGAACTTAACTGTCTCACCTGACTCCAGATCTGCAGCAATTATAATTAAACTTTTGCGTAGCTGTTTAAAGTCATTAGTCCGCCCAATGGCATTATAAGAACGAGAAACGTACTGATGAAAACCTTCATTATCGAAAATGCCTGATGGTACTGCCTGAGCTAAAGCAGTTAACGAGCCTAAAATACTCTGATCATGAGGATGGCTAAGCAGGTTCATCCAAGCATTAACCAATATTTTAGGTACCGCTTTAGCGCGCTGGAAGTATTCTGAAAAAGCCGGCTTATAAAATACCCCAGGATGAAAAGGATGGATATCCGATTCATTCCTAACAAAAATTCGACACATTTGAGCAGGCGTCATCTGATTTGCTAAGTTTGCTGCTACAAAGGAGCCAGCATTAACACCAACATAAGTGTGTAAATCATTAAGATTTAAGCCATCCAACGCTTCATCCAAAGCCCTTAAAGCCCCGATTTCGTAGATACCACCTAATGGCCCACCTCCGCCTAGTACAATACCAAGCTTGGGCTTTGTTTTATTGTGTAATGTTTTATCAGGCATTTATTGATCCCACATGCATTAATAAATATTGCGTCTGACACTATGCTTTATTACTAGAGCATTCACCCTAATCAAAATTATATTTATATATTTAGCTCTTCTGAAATTTTTACCGGGCGTAAGAAGCGTGTAAATCCAGCCTCTTTTAATGCTAAATTAAGTGTACTCTGAATAATATAGGGTGAATCTAATTTTAGAACGTTATCTAATAAATTTTTGGCCCAAACTAAGTCAATTCCACGAATGACAGATTTCACTTTCAATAAGTTTGAGGCATTCATTGAAAGAGCATCATAACCCATAGCCATTAACAGCACCGCACCCGCTGGATCTCCGGCTAGCTCGCCACAAATACTTAGCTGAATAGGCACCTCTTGGGCATCTTTCGCAATACTATAAAGAGCCCTGAGCACCGCGGGATGAAAAGAGTGATACAGTGGAGCAACGCGTGGGTTATTTCGATCTACCGCTAACAAATACTGAGTCAAATCATTAGAACCCACTGATAAGAAAACCTTCAGAACAAATCTCATGATATTCACGATAAATAAGATGCAAGGCTTCTTCTATTTCGTTCACACTTGAGACCATTGGTAGCATAATTCGTAAATTATCCAAGCCCACGCTTGCTTTCAACATCGCACGCATCTGAACTAAGAATATTTCAGGGTGATCCAAGGTAACTCGAATTCCACGCCAGCCTAGAAAAGGGTTTTCTTCGGTAATAGGAAAGTAAGGAAGTGACTTGTCTCCACCGATATCCAGCGTCCGC
>CAXBKC010000406.1:0-4037 GCA_963975615.1 uncultured Oleiphilus sp. | reverse complement strand
TTCAGAATTTGGAGAGCCAGCTATCCGTAAAACTATTTGAACGCCTTCAGCGGGAAATCATACTAACCGAAGCTGGCGAGGCGCTACTTCCTCACGCGCTTAATGTTTTACATGAAATAGATAATGCGAAATTAGCAGTTAAAAATATTCACTCAAGTATTTCTGGCCAGCTCAGGATTGTTGCTAGTCACCATATTGGTTTACACCGTTTACCTCTGATTCTTAAAAACTTTAGTAAGCGCTACCCTGAAGTAGATTTGAAGCTTAACTTTCTTGATTCAGACAGATATTGCATTTATTACTATTCCTTCAAACATGAATCAGGACTATACAAGCCACTTGGTTTGGGATGATCCGATGAGTTTCATCTGTGGCAAAGGCCATCCATTAAGCAAACTTAAAGAAGTTAACCCGTCAGACTTATCTAAGCACAATGCAATTTTACCTTCGGTGAGCACCTTAACCTATCGCGTTGTCGAAACCATCTTCAAACAGAATAAAGTAAAGTTAAAAGCCAGTATTCCAACCAACTATCTGGAAACGATGAAGATGATGGCGACCGTTGATATGGGCTGGTCAGTTTTACCCAACACAATGATTGATGAAGATTTATTGGTTTTACCGCTATCAGAAAAATTTAGGCACAGTATTAATGATGGAAAATATAAGCATCCTGTTAGCCGAAAACTAGGCGCGATATCTTATCGAAAAAAGAATCTTAGCAACGCCGCGAAGACCTTTATTGAAGAAGCGGAACTTGTTTGGGGAAAGGTCAATTAATGATAAGTGTATCGACACAATATTTAGCTTTGAGCTGGCTGTGCAATTAACTTGAGTGACAATTCAATGCTGGTTTTATAATCAAAAACGCGCTAACTAGCTATTCTATAAGCAGACTAATGTAGGCTCCTCCTCATAACTCTTTCACTTAAGTATATTCAAAGATTCAATTCAATTAGTTTGTTGATTTGTCACATTGATCGGTTAGAATGCGGTCATGACTTCTAGAGCTTTCTTTCATTATATTTTAGCGTTTACGGTGCTGTTTGCATCGAGCTTTGCTGTGTTTCATAGCAGTGAACATATTCCTAGTGAACAGATTGACCCTTCTATCGCTAGTTTTACAGAAACTAATAGCAACTATTTTCATACTTATGATGAACACAATAATGATGAAGATATCGATTCCTCTGGAAATAATCATAGCGTTGAATCGCTTTGTAAAGCATGCCTGCTTTTTTCAAATGTTGCAGCTTATGGTTTGGATTATACTAACCTAAGCATTTCACCCGAAAACACCAAGCACTCTTTATTCGGTGTAATCCATTCCAAACAACAGCCATTTCAAACATATCTCTCCCGAGCACCTCCTAGTAAGACGTAGTTTCGTTTTTTAAATCGTTACTTTTTTGGGTGTATTTTTACACCGTCTTACTATGGAATTAATATGAAGAATTATCTTGTCCGATGTCTAACTGTATTTTTATTTTTTAGCCTTTGCGTGCGTGCCGTCTTTGCTTTCGAAGAGGAACACGAAGCCCATGAACACGGGCATGCAACCTTAATGTTCGTTCAAGAACAAGACGAACTACAACTCGTCTTTAAATCCCCTGCGATGAATATTGTTGGCTTTGAGCATCAAGCCAACTCCCCTGAACAATTTTCAAAACTTGAATGGGCTAAACAGTCCTTAAGTGATGCTGCTGGTTTATTTCTGATTAATCGGAGCGCGGAATGTGTATTGGAGCATGTAGACATAAAGTCAACATTGTTAGAGGCGGACGATCATAGTGATGAGCATGACAATCATATGGAGGCTGATCATACTGCCGATGGCGAAGGTTCACACAGTGAGTTTGAAGCTGAGTATCACTTTAAATGTGCAAACATTAGTAAACTGAAGGAGATCAGAGTGGCGTTATTTGATGTCTTTCCCTCGTTAGAAGAAATTGAATCACACATCATTACCCGTTCAGGGCAGACATTACGCGAGCTTGACCGTCATAATGTGAGCATCGAGCTTTGAGTATAAATAAAAATACACCATTATTATATGTGGAGAATTTACGATTCCGGTGGCCTTCGGGCCATTGGGACATCGTAGATATTCCTGAGTTATCTATTCAAAAAGGCGAGCGAGTTTTCATCAAAGGTGATAGTGGTTCAGGAAAAACGACACTACTAAGCCTTGTCGGGGGTATAAATCGACCTAATTATGGCCGTATCAATATTCTTGGCACTGATATTGGCGAACTAAAGCAGAGTAATCGTGATCAATTTAGAGCAGATCACATCGGTTTTATTTTTCAATTGTTTAATTTAATTCCTTACTTATCGGTCATTGAGAACATCACCTTAGCATGTGAGTTCTCTAGCCGGCGTAAAGCCAAGGCACTGATAAAGTCGCGATCGTTAGAAGAGGAAGCGTATCGTTTGCTCTCTCATTTACAGCTGGGTAATCGAGGCTTATTGACTAAGCCTGTGTCAGACCTCAGTGTAGGCCAGCAGCAGCGTGTAGCTGTAGCGCGAGCCCTAATTGGCTCACCTGAATTAATTATCGCAGATGAACCCAGTTCTGCTTTGGATACGAATACTCGCGAGCACTTTATAAGTCTGCTTCTAAGTGAGTGTGAACATAGCGGTTCAACGCTTTTGTTTGTTAGTCATGATGAAGGGTTGGAAAAATCTTTTGACCGATGTATACATTTAAGCCAGCTCAATAAAGTGGATAAGAGAAGTAAAAATCGACAACTGGAGTATGTGTCATGAACATATTACTTCTTCTTAAACTGACGTTTAAAAGCATACTAAACCGAAGATTCACGAGTTATCTGACCTTATTCAGTATTTGTATTAGCGTCTTCCTTTTGTTGAGTGTCGATACGATTCGTAAGGAAGCTAAGCACAGTTTCACCGATACAATTTCAGGAACAGACCTACTAGTTGGCGCAAGAAGCGGCTCTGTTCAACTCTTACTTTACTCTGTATTTCGCATTGGGAATGCCACCAACAATATAGGCTGGGATAGTTACGAGAAAATATCTTCTCATAGCTCCGTTGCGTGGTCTATCCCCATATCATTAGGCGACTCTCACAAAGGCTTTCGAGTTATGGGTACGTCTCAAGCCTATTTTGAGCATTACCGGTTTTCAGATAATCAAGCCTTGGAATTTAACGAGGGTAACGCTTTTTCTGAGGTATATGACACAGTTATTGGCGCTGAGGTTGCCGAAAAACTAGGTTATCAACTGGGAGATAAATTGACGCTAGCACATGGCGTTTATGATACCGACTTTGCGCGTCATGACGATAAACCATTTATTTTAACAGGAATATTACAACGAACAGGTACGCCTGTTGACCAGACTATTCATGTGAGTTTACAAGGGATAGAGGCACTCCATATAGACTGGAAAACAGGGGCTCGTTCCAGACAAAAAGTGAGTGCAGAACAAGCATTGGAACTAGATTTACGACCGACGCAAATCACTGCATTCATGCTCGGCCTGAAATCCAAGATGGATATTTTTCGTGTGCAACGTGCAATTAATAACTACAAAAAAGAACCTATGCTAGCTGTTTTGCCCGGCCTTGCTTTAGGTGAGTTGTGGCAACTAATCGGCGTGGCTGAAAAAGCTTTATTAATCATCGCGGCATTTGTCTTACTAAATAGTTTTGTTGGCCTACTGACGGTAATTCTTACTAGCCTTAATGAACGGCGTAGAGAGATCGCCATTCTCCGCTCTTTAGGCTGCCGGCCAAATCAGATATTTATACTTCTAGCCTCGGAGTCTTTATTGTTTGCAATCGCAGGTTGCTTTCTAGGGGCGCTCTTGTTCTTTATCGCAATTTTATTTAGTCAGTCGATGCTTCAGGGGTTTGGGTTGAATATACCACTTTCAAGTTTTGGTTCAGCACAATTAGTACTTATTGCCGCCGTGATTGGCGTGAGCTTCTTGATAGGAATTATTCCAGGCTATAGAGCCTACAAACAATCTTTAGCCGATGGTATGTCGATTAAGCTTTAGGAGAGAAAA
>CAXBKC010000405.1:0-4038 GCA_963975615.1 uncultured Oleiphilus sp. | reverse complement strand
GTGATTACTTTATTCCGGTGCTGATTTTCAACAACTTTCTGCCAATACTCACTAAACGCTAACTTTGGTGTTCCTGGCTGCTCAAATAAGTAGTCAATGGTTTCTGCCATTCTATAAAAGCTGCGTGCCGAAGGATCTGTCTTTGGAAAAAGTGCAACGGGGCGTTGAGTGGAAACTGCATTGCGCATACTTTCATCCATCCAGACTGAGCCTAGATACTCGGTACGAAGACTTAAATACTTATCAACGGCTTGAGAAAAGCGGGAATAAGCCTTTTTAGCATGGCTTGGATTCGTCGCCATATTGACGATTACTTGAACTTTTCGGCGGTAACCCCGACGTTTAAGCACCTTTAACAAGGAAAATGCATCGGTAAGTGACGTTGGCTCAGGTGTTATCACAATAATAGCAACCTGAGAAGCTGCTATAAAGTGCAGGACTGTCGGGCCAATCCCTGCTGCAGTATCGACAATCAAATAATCATAATGTTTTTCAATAGAACGTATCGAGGTAACTAAGCGTTGTTGTTGGCCAACATCTAACTCAACACAACTTGCAATGCCAGAGGCGCCCGGAACGATTTGTATACCTTCTGGACCGGTCACCACAATTTCTTGAATTGAGCGCTCACCCGTAAATAAATGCTCAAGGGTAAAAGCTGGATATAGACCCAACATGACATTTATATTTGCAAGACTGGTATCACCATCAAATAGACAAACTTTTGAACCTGTACGTGATAAAGCAATCGCTAGGTTGATCGCAATGCTGGTTTTACCTACCCCACCTTTGCCACCAGTGATAGCTATTACATGAGGTGATTTAGAAAGCTCATTCATAATAAGTCGTAAAACCCACATCAAAAACGCCTGTCAGGAGAGGCGTTTTATATATTTGATATTCCATTGTTGTTTATGCATCTAAGTCACATTCTAGCTTTTTTATGCATGCGAAAACACTAACTCGGACACATGCTGTTAATAGAAAAAGTGAATAAATATTCAAAAAATCAAACTAAAGTTCAATATTTACTTGAATAAGCGACAATAAGCGTCTAATTTACATACATAATTACTAAACAAACGACTTACTTCCAAATAACAATATTTGCCATAGTGCCGCTAATATGCCACAGAGCAAACCAAACATAATTCACGAATTAAAGGTGAATCGCTTACCATCTCTGCCAAATGTATTGGTGGAAATGTTGCGCGCCTGTGAAACAAACCAAGCTTCATTCCAAGAGCTATCTCAAATAATCAGTCGCGACTCAGTGATTGCTGGGCGGGTTATATCTCTCGCTAACTCATCTTTTTATAATACCGGCACAAAAGTTACCACGCTTGAAAGAGCCCTATTTCTTTTAGGTACAGACACCTTAAAAACGATTGTTATCACAGCATCTATCCAGCAATTCTTCTCGTCTTTTAAAAGCGCACGTTCAGACTTTTTATTAGCATTTTGGCAACGTTCACTTTCATGCGCTTTATTAGCCAAATCATTAGCTATACTTACCAGTTACCCAAATCCAGATGAAGTATATTTAACAGGCTTACTGCATAATATTGGAGAACTGGTATTAGATAGCAACCGACCAGGCTTTTACAGCGACAGTACAGATACACCTTTAGCTTTTTTAACAGACACAGACCAACTAGCAATTGAAAATGAGCATTTCTCATTTACGCATGCTCAAGTTGGCGCCTGTCTAGCTAAAGAATGGGGCTTAAGCCAATTTACCTGTGATGCCATTGAATTTCATCATGCGGATAAGAGTTTAATTGAAGACGCTCATCATTTAGTGAAATTGATTTATCTAGCCAGCTACCTTAGCCATCCTCAAAAACAATACTTAGAAGCACATGATGATATTGCTCATCAATTGTTTGAATTAAATGCAGCATTAGTCAACGAAATTGTTATCAAGATTGATTCCCAAGTAATCGAGATTTCAAGGTCCTTAGGCTTAAGCCCCTCCAAAAATAAAGAAAATCACTCAGTCAAAGAAAGCCAAGAAAAAGCTCAACTAATCTTGGCTAAACAAGTTCGAAATATCAGCTTAATTCAAAATGCTATGGGTGAACTAAACCGAGCAAACAATAAATCTGAACTTGAAAACTCCTTACAAAATACCCTCAACTGGCTTTATGGTTTAGATAATAGCGCGATATTTTGGTATTCCGAAAACAGCCACGAACTTACATTCGATCACCCGGATGATAGCAACTCGCTGCCTATAAAATTTAAGCTTGAAGCACATAGAAGCCTATTGGCAAAATCTGCTTTAAACAAATGCATCACCAACTCTATCGATGAAACAACTGCCTTAACTATCGTAGATTCTCAATTATTAAATTTACTCCAGACTGACGGCTTCTTATGTATTCCTGTTCAAGATAGCGAAGGCTTAATTTCTGTCTTAGCTGTAGGTATCAATACCTCGTTAAGGGAACAACCACACTTTAGCCAGTTCCTTAGTTTTTTTACTCATGAAGCCGCCAAAGTATGTCGCAGAAGTCTTAAAAATCTATCGAATGAGGAAACGGCAAAGAATCAAAATAATCTACTTACGCATCAAGACCAACTTGATATGCATTTAGATGAAGTGATTCATGAGGCCAACAACCCACTCAATATTATTAGCAACTACCTCTATTCTTTAGGCCAAAGGCTAGAGGCCAAAGAACCATTTAATTCCGATGAAATAAGCAAAGAAATAAATATTGTCCGTGAAGAAGTACATAGAACTAGCCAAATCCTATTACAACTTAAGGACCTCAAGCAGGATTCAAACTTGAGCCACACTGGCGTAGATATGAATGCTGAAATTCAAGATCTCTGTACTATTTACAAAAATTCACTATTCTTAATAAAAGAAATACAATGCGAGCTTCAGTTAGACTCAAAACTCGAAAGGCTTGCTTTAAACAGGAACACGCTCAAACAAATTCTAACCAACCTAATTCGCAATGCCTTAGAAGCTCTTCCAAAAGCAGACAATGGCAATATTAAGATAAGCACAAATGCACTTATCAATGTAAATGGACAAGATTTTGCCGAGCTATGTATCGAAGATAATGGCCCGGGGATTCCAGCAGATATTTTAAAAGATTTATTTAAGCCTGTCGTTTCAACAAAGGGCAATGGTCATTCAGGTCTAGGCCTGAGTATTACTAAAAACCTAGTCAAGGATGCTAAAGGAACCATCAGCTGTAGAAGCAGCGATAATGGAACAGTGTTTCAGATTTTATTCCCTAAAGAGGCTAGTACGTGAACGTTTTTAGGAAAAAATCTAACTCTCTTTCCTCAAAAAGATATGGTTAGCGATTGACATGAAAATCAATAAACTTGAGCAAGTCTTCAGCCAAAATAGTAATCATGCCAGCATATTAATTGTTGATGACGAACTGCGCTTACTCGAAAGTCTTGACAACTTATTAAAAGCACAAGGTTATCAAACTGTAAGTGCTCAAGGTGGTTTGGAAGCATGCAAGCAACTCAAGCAACAGTCCTTCGATTTAATCCTGCTTGATCTTAATATGGCTGACATGAATGGCCATCAAGTAATGGAGTTTGCATCAAAAAATGAATTTGAAACCGCTATCGTTGTTGTCAGTGGTGAATCTTCATTTTCATCGGTTAGTAAAGCGCTTCGACGTGGTGCATATGACTATCTTCGAAAGCCATATGACCCTGAAGAGTTGCTGACAACCGTCAACAGTGCACTTCAAAAAGTTATTCTTGAAAAAGCACATACCGATATGCAGACGCGTCTGCAAAAATCTGAAGAACTTCATCGCTACATTGTTAATAGCTCACCTGATATCGTTTTTATGCTGGATAAGAATGGCAGATTTACCTTCTTGAATAACAAAGTTGAAAGTATTTTAGGCTATAAAAAAACAGATCTTATCGGACGCCATTACAAAAGTATTATTGATCCCTCTGATATTGAACGATCTCATTATCTTTTTGAAGAGCAATCAGGTAAACGCCGAGAATCTTGGGGCTCAGAAATTAAATTATTAGCTAAGCGAG
>CAXBKC010000404.1:0-4059 GCA_963975615.1 uncultured Oleiphilus sp. | reverse complement strand
ATGTTATCAGCAAAAACTGAACCATAGTTTTCACACAGGCTGGAGCAAAAGCAATTTCTCAAACACAGTACCTTCTTTGGTAATGAAATCGTCGCCAATACTCGTCGTTTGTGTTTAATGAATATGTTTTTGCACAACATCGGCGAAATTGACGGCGATAGCCTGGTATCACCAAACGATGCTCTAATCGCCGCGAGCCCATTTAGTGTGGATTATGTTTTGGCCAATCCTCCATTCGGCAAAAAAAGCTCAATGAGCTTCACCAATGAAGAGGGTGAACAAGAAACAGATGAGCTGACATACAACCGTCAGGATTTCTGGGCTACCACGTCTAACAAGCAGCTTAATTTTGTCCAGCACATACGGAGCATGTTGAAAACCACTGGTACAGCTGCGATTGTTGTGCCAGATAATGTTTTGTTTGAGGGTGGTGCAGGCGAGACCATCCGCAAGAAGCTGCTGGAAAATACAAATTTGCATACCATTTTGCGTTTACCCACCGGCATTTTTTACGCCCAGGGCGTTAAAGCAAACGTCTTATTTTTCGACAACCAAGCTGCCAGCCCCGAAGTGTGGACCAAGGAAGTCTGGTTCTATGATTACCGCACGAACATTCATCATACTCTTAAGAAAAAGCCCATGCGTTTGGATGATCTGGCTGAATTCATCCAATGTTATAACCCCATGAATCCAAAGGATCGGCATGACACTTGGCATGCCGATAACAACCCAGAAGGTCGCTGGCGCAAGTATTCTTATGAAGAATTAATCTCAAGGGATAATACCAGCCTGGATATTTTCTGGCTGAAAGATAAAAGCCTAACTGATCTGGATAATCTGCCTGAACCTGATGACTTAGCAGAAGCAATCATCGAAAATCTAGAAGCAGGCTTATAATAGCTTTCGTGAAGTATTGAATGGTTTGAGTGCGAAAGCTTAAGCCGTGACGACCAATTTCTTCCTATCTGAGGACGGAGTTTCTCAATAAATGGCTAAATTGTTATATCGGCCTGTGGCAGAGGAAGGTGAGTCAATGTATGGCTATATTCATCGTGTAGCCTATTACAACGGTTTCAATCAGTTATCGCAGTTTGTATCTCACATTACGCAAAAACAGGTTTCAAATATTCGCCCTGCTCATGTGATTTTTTCAAATGAAATCCTTAAGGCTTTAATTGCTACCGGACTTCCTAACAGCCAATTATTAGAGATTCCAACGGAACTATATTCACCGCAGCGGCCTCTAAATCATCCACTACGAGTGTGTGCAAAATGCATCAGAACAAAGCACACAATCAAAATCAACTGGCTATTTAAAGCTATCCCATTCTGTTTTGAGCATAGTTTGGTTTTGAGTGAACTGAAAAATATCCAATTTAATAAAACGAAAGTCATAAACTGGGATTCGCTCGTAGATTTGTGCACCAATCAATCAAGCACTGAAAGAGCAAGCATTCTGGAGAACATAGCAGAACAAAGAACAAAAAATCCCCAAATATGTCTTAGTCCCTACCTAGATAGCTACTTTAAGTGGCGTTATAAGCAACTTAAAACTTTCGCGAAGCTAACTTTGAATCAATCATGTCGATTACCTCATTTTTATAGGCTCTCAAATAAAGAGCGTTTCAATACTTTTATCGATGTATTGATGGAACAAGGCACCGTATCCGAACCACTTGCCAAACAGCTAATTTACTGGGGAATTGTTGAGCCGTACTGCCAAATCGAAAGGCTAGGTCTCACAAATAACTTACACGCCACTGTCAGAGAATGTGTAAACTATTGCCAAAGCCAATTTACTAAAGATTTCCCGTTAGTAATAAACGATAAGATATGCAGTGGAATTGAAGATAGTGTCATTTTAGACAGGGAAGAACCTTTCAGCTACTCTCAAACTGAACGCCATTTTGAATTCTTAATAAAATCAAAAGAACCAATTTGAAGGTGTAATCGAAGCATTCTTAAAGTTTTTATCAATTTATGCTTTAAAAAAATTATCAGCTTATTCTTTATAAAACCGGGATCCAGCTTATTTGAAACCTGTTTTTATCAATTTATGCTTTAATCGACACTTTATAAGCTTATAATCCTGAGTTATTAGGCATTTTATTGCCTTGCCAGTTATTTACAAACTCGGGAATATCTTCGATTGGAAGCGGTTTTGAATAAAAGAAGCCCTGTGCATAATCGCAGCCTAAGCCAGTAAGAGATATTTCTTGTTCTTTTGTTTCAATACCTTCGGCAAGCACTTCTATCTTCAGGCTGTCGGCTAAAGTAATAATGCTTTTTACCAAAGCCTGATCCGATGGGCTATTCATGATTTCGCTTACAAAGAGTCTATCTATTTTAATTTTCGATAGGATATGGCTAAACTTTTTGATGTAGCCTAAAGATGAGTAACCTGTACCGAAGTCGTCCATGCTGAATTTCAGCCCAGATTTCAATAATTCTTTAATACCGCGCATAACAATGGGGTCATCATCAAGCATTAAACGCTCTGTTACTTCTAGCTCGACCCAGCTAAGTGTTTGTTTAAAAACGTCATGGTTGTGTGCCCAGTCTAATAACGATCGATGATGAAAGTTTGTTGGGCTAAAATTAATGGCAACAATAAAATCTTGTTGCAGCTGCTCACGCCATTTTTGTACTTGAGCAATGGCTTTTTCAAATACCCAGACATCGATCTCAAAGATTAAGCCTGCTTTTTCAGCAACAGGTATGAACAAGTCAGGGCGAACATTTCCTAAGTCTTCATCATACCAGCGTATCAGCGCTTCAAAACCAATAATGGTCATATCTTTAAGGTTAATTAGTGGTTGGAAATGCAGTGTAAACTGATCTTTTGCAATGGCATCTTTAAGCTTTGACTTGATGGTGTTGTGAAGCACAATATTATGCATCATCGATTGATCGAAGAAGGCAAAGGTATTACGCCCCGCCTCTTTTGCTTTATACATGGCGGTATCTGCACGCCTGATCAGATCTTCAGTATTTTCACCATGCTCAGGATATAAGACAACCCCGATACTACAGCCCAGCTGAAGTTGAGAGTCGTTTAAGGTGAAATTTTCCTTAAACGCCAGAATTGTTTTTTCAGCGACAAGTTCAGCATCTTCTCTAGACTGACAACGGAAGCTAGCAATAAATTCATCACCACCAAAACGTGCAACATAACCATCATATTCAGCGACTAACCCTTTTAACCGTGTTGCGCTGTCTAATAATATTCTGTCGCCCATGCTGTGACCTAAGCTATCGTTGACCTCTTTAAAACCATCCAGGTCAATAAAAAGTATGGCCAGTTTCGAAAGCTTACTAGAATGTTCTTGATTTGAAATTTCATTGTTTAGGTGATGCTCTATATGCCGCCTGTTTGGCAAGTTGGTTAACATGTCAAAGTTAGCTTGGTATTCGAGTTGGTTTTCGTAGGTCTTCTTTGCCTCGGCAAATTCAGCGACTTGTTTCCTTCCTCGGTTTAATGCGCTCACAAGGTCTGAAATTTCATCGTTATATTCAGGACGATCCAATATAATGGGCTGATAAAACTCTCTGGTTAATTGCTTCGGGCGTGATGTTTCGTGGCTGATATAGGCTAAATGACGAGTAACCGATTTTTTTACAATAAAACTAAAGAAGAAGGCAATTAAACCGATCATTAAGGTTGAGTTGATGATAATGAACATTACTTGATCTTGAACACTTTCACTAATGAGGTCGCTTTTTACGGTGACCTCAATTCTACCCATATTTTGACCATTAAAAATTAGCGGCCGAGATAAACTGGGAGGGCTAGTCATTTCTCCATATATATAATGGTTTCCTAGCGTCTCAATGATTTGCACGCCTTGTATTGAGGGCATGCGAAAGACACCCTCTAGTAAAATATGCGTACTTTCCTGGTCAACGTTCCAAAGGCTTCGCGCTAATTGTTGGTTGACGGCTTTGATAGTGTCATTAGCTTCAGCATACAAAGATGTATAGCCTTCTTGATATTGTTTGATTAGGAGTATTGATACCGTGACGGTGGTAAATAGCAGGCCTATAGAAACAAAGTAGAAC
>CAXBKC010000403.1:0-4059 GCA_963975615.1 uncultured Oleiphilus sp. | reverse complement strand
GACTGTAAACGTCTAGCCAAACACACCTAATATCGATATCAACATTTAATTACGCTAGTTCCAAAATTCAAAAGGAACTAGCGCATGATCAAAAAGAACGCCAAGAACGCCAAGAACGCCAAACACGACTGGCCAAGCATATTCACTTATCAAAAGGAGAGCGGCTTAACGGTTGCAGACTTTTGTTCCATACATAAAATCAGCACCTCTTCGTTTTACCTGAATAAACAACAACGTTCGACAGGCAATAATTTTGTCGAAGCAAAAGTTGTTCGACAGGTATCTGAAGAAGTCACGCAAGTTACACGCTCTGAGCAAACCATCACGTTGATGACTCAAGCAGGTGAGCTGACTTTTCCTGAGACCATATCGCCTGATTTTTTAGTCAGCATGATAAAGGGCTTATCATGAAGATGTTTGTTCAGCCTTCCCATATTTATCTTCACCGACAGTTTGTCGATTTCAGAAAATCGATTAACGGCCTTTCTGTGATTATTGAGTCTGAGATGAATCTGCCCGTCATGAGCGGTGCCTTGTTCATTTTCTGCAACAAAGCCAAGGATAAATTGAAGATACTCTATTGGGATAAAACCGGCTTTGCTTTATGGTACAAACGGCTTGAAAAAGATAAGTTCAAATGGCCAAGCCGTATCAATGAAGCAAGTTTAGTGCTGAATGAACAGCAACTGTCTTGGTTACTGGAAGGCTATGATGTCATAGGTCATCAAGCTGTCAGTTATCAAAATATTATGTAATAAAATCAGGTAAATAGTGTAAATAAAAACAGCAAGTTAGCGTGTATTTTGTTAAAATACACGCATGAAAACAGACATCGAATCGCTTCCTGACGATCCCATTTTACTCAAAAAACTACTTCTTGAAATGAGCCGAAAATACGCTTATCTCGAAGAAAAGTTTCGCTTAGCCCAACATAAACAATTTGGTAAAAGTACCGAAGGCTACCCGGGTCAGGGTGAGTTATTTAATGAGCTTGAGCAATTAGCAGATGAGTCTGAAGCAGAGCCTGCTGAAGCCGAAAAAGAGTCCATCACCTACAAACGCAAGAAGCCTGTTCGTAAACCTCTGCCGAAAGACTTACCGCGCGACGTCATCATTCACGACCTGGCTGACGAAGATAAAAACTGTGATGACTGTGGTCATGAATTACATCGCATGAGTGAAGATAAAAGCGAGCAGCTTGAATTCATTCCTGCCCAGATCAAAGTCATTGAGCATGTGCGACCCAAATACAGCTGTCGTCATTGTGAACAACATTCAACGAAAGTTACGATCAAACAAGCACCGGTTCCCGCCTCACCTATTCCAAAAAGCTTTGCCACGACGAGCTTGTTAAGCCAAATCATCACCAGTAAATATCAATATGGCTTACCGCTTTATCGTCAAGAGAACCTTTTTAAAGAATATGGCATCCCGCTCAGCCGACAAACGATGTCGAGCTGGTTGTTGAAGTGTGCAGACTTGCTCAAACCGCTTTATGACAAACTGCATGAAACTCTCTTGCTGCAGGGGGTGATTCAAGCAGATGAAACGACACTCAAAGTGATTGAATCTGATAAAGCCAAATGCTATATGTGGTTATATTGCACGGGCACCGACTCACCTGAAAATAATTATTCTGAGATACCCAATATCGTACTTTACGACTTTCATGAAAGTCGGGCGAGCCAATGTGCGATAGCGTTCTTGCAAGGTCACTCAGGCTATTTGCAGGTAGATGGTTATCAAGGCTATGAATCCACCCAAGCTACGTTAGCGGGCTGTTGGGCGCATGCACGGCGCAAATTCAAAGAAGCCGATATTACGCAAAGCAAAGGCAAACCCAAAGCGGGAAAAGCTACCTGGGCAATGAACCACATCAAAAAGCTTTATCGAATTGAAGCTGCCATAAAGGATAAATCGCCCAGTGAAAAACAGGCGTATCGAATCGAACATACAACACCCTTGCTGGAAGAATATAAAACCTGGTTGGATAAATCGATTCTACAAGTGCCGCCTAAATCGGCATTAGGCAAAGCGCTCTCATATAGTTTAAATCAATGGCCCAAGCTGACACGCTATCTGGAAGATGGGCACCTTAATATCGATAATAATCGTGCAGAAAGAGCCATCAAACCCTTCGTGATAGGTCGAAAAAACTGGTTATTTTCAAACACTGTAAGTGGTGCCCATGCCAGCAGTGTTCTTTACAGTATTGTTGAAACAGCAAAGGCGAACAACTTAGTGCCATTCGATTATCTGCATTATGCGCTTAAGGTACTAAGTGAGCATAGTGATGATGACAGCCTGATAAAATTGTTACCCTGGAATGTTAGTTTAGAAGTTAGATGACAGGTGTGCTTGGCTAGACGTTTACGTTTGACTGGCCAAAAACAGCTTACCTCAAGAGCAATGCGAACTTTTTTAGTAGCGTTTATTGCTGTAAATGATCGTCACTTCTTAGTCAGCTTTTGAAAGCGGACATGCTGATCGCGGAAATGTCATGACTATTTCTGGTGAATAGCGGTCATTATCATCACGCTACTCCTGCAACAGAAAATATACCAAAGCGGACCTGAGGGGAACGTTAGCTTTGCATTGGTTTTGAGAGAAAAATGGACGAGTAGATTTCAGCTGTCGGGGGAGAGGATCTTAATTAAAAAAACAGACCAAAGAGCACCAAACTGATCCGCACATGTGGTTAGCAAGCCAAAAAATAAATGCATCCCCTTTTCCCTGACGATATCAATAAGCTCACTATTGATTAGGGCGTCCGGTGATAAATAAAAAGGGCAGCTATGCAGCTGCCACTTGACCCCAAATCATTTTTTGATGGAAGCTATAGCCCCAAAAATACATTCACTTGAGATTGATTACTTGTTGGCGTCATCACAATTGAAAACGTTCTTCGACAAGATGAAACTGAGTCATCCATATCCCAGCCTAGATCGTTATTTTCGATCAGCTCACCCGTAAAATTGCCGCTATTGGAGTTCCATTGATAGGATTCTTCTATCTCCCAATAATCGCTGTAAGAATCATTCACCTCACCAGTCGGATCTGCGTCAGTATATGATTCAGAAATACTTAGCGTCAGTGAATCAGGGTTGAAATTATATGTCCAAGCTTCATCGTCATTGTCGCTCGACTCAATCAAGCTGGCTATTACCGTATTACTAATTCTAACCAGCTCCACTGAGTAACTATCTTCATCCCCGATCTGCCGATTACGGCCAGCATCGCATTGCATAGTAGACGAACCACCGTTGAGACTGAAGAAATCTCCTTGAGTGTATTCAGTGAGTGTTTGAACCCATGTTACTTGAATAGAGTCTGGCTCGTATGAAGGCATTGGAGCACGGTTAAGAGCAAACTCCTCGTCCTCGCTTATGCTTCCATTATCATTATCGTCTATTTGCAGTGTTAGTGTATCTCCGTCTACTTGAGCAAAAATATCAACCTGTCCAATAGAGTCTGTAAGGCCCGTATCGTCATTCCCATCAAAAGTAATCGAAGCAGTAAGCTCTCGAGTTTCAGGGCTAATAGAGTAGGTTCCCCATTCCATCCCACTCACTTCGTTAGGGTTGTCAGGGTTTAAAGGAGCGACTTCATCCACTTCAAGATGTGCGTAGGTACCATTATCAAAGAACACGAACGCTAAAAACTCATTCGTTGTTTCTGTATTTGTCCAAGCACCTAGGATGCCGGCGTTTGAAGAGCGGATGAATTCAGTTGCTTCACTTTCCTCAATCGTGCTGTTGTTATTGTGGTCAACTTCAAGTGTTAGCGTATCACCGTCTATTTGAGCAAAAATACCAACCTGGCCTATAGAATCCGTTAATCCAGTATCGTCATTCCCATCAAAGGTAATCGCGGCGGTCAATTCTCGAGTTTCAGGGTCAATAGAGTAGGTTCCCCATTCCATCCCGCTCACCTCATTAGGGTTATCAGGGTTCAACGGAGCAACTTCGTCAATTTCCAAATGGACATATGTACCATCCTCAAAAAATACAAAAGCGAGCAGCTCGTTTGTTGTCTCTTCGTTAACCCACACACCAGCGA
>CAXBKC010000402.1:0-4063 GCA_963975615.1 uncultured Oleiphilus sp. | reverse complement strand
TGTGGTCTGAACTCTACTTTTGAAACCCTCTGAAAATGGGGGGATTACCGTTGGGTTGTACAGACGTAGGGAAATGATGAATACTGTTTAAATATAATGAGGCTTTGATGTAGTAGGCGATAGTTGATAATGCAAGTGTAACTATTGGTTTTCTGTTCACCAGTTGCTCTTGAGGAGAAGCCGAGAGGCAATGTCAATGGTTTGTTACATAAAGTATCCATGTTTTTTTGATTTTGCCTTTTACATGAACCATCACATTCGGCTGACAGCTTCTGCCCAATCGAATGTGAAGGAAAATGTAACTGGAGAACTAATTTTAGCTATTAAAGTATTGCTAAAATTAGCTTTCATCTAATAGGTCTTATCTATGCAACGTATATCAATCAATTTTGCTCAACTTAATAGATGTGTTGAGCATGGCACTATGAGTACACTCCCTTGTGCTTGGCCGGACTGTCCAAACGGTATCACAGATGAGGAGTTTGAAGACCAGCCATTTCTAGAATCCGATGAACCGGAAAGGTGGAAGCGCAAGAGATGGGAATCTCCATTAGGAGGTACTTACTACAGCTGGGAAAGCAGCAAAATTCCGAATTGGTTTCAAACCCCCCAAACATTTTGGAATGAGGCAAGGCGCCTTCAGCTTGTTTCGGAGTCTCATCCCTCAACGGTTTATCATTACACGTCTCTCGAAGGATTCATGGGGATTGTAAGTAGTCGATCAGTGTGGATGACTGAGTTTGCGTATCTTAATGATCGTCGAGAAATTCGGTATGGCTTGGATCTTCTCTCTAATGAAATAGGAGCTATGCTTGATGGTGAAATCACCGAACAGGTTCGAGATCTATTGTTAGCTTGGAAAGAGAAACTCTCTACATCCACCAATCGAGTATGGGTGACCTCTTTCTCAGCGGATGATGACAGCCTTAGTCAATGGAGAGCATATGGGCCCATCGCTATTGGTTTCCCTGTGCAGTCTTTGCAGCTTCACGTTGCTGATGGTCGATTTCAGAACACCGAGTATGACCAAGGCCTTCAATCTAAATTAGCCCGGGTTTACTTGCATCATCTTGTCTCTTCATTTGAAGCAGATTTTAATGAAGGAAAACTGGATCGCGTATCTGATCTTTATCACAATTCTGACCGGCTTTTGGAACTTGCAGTATTTTTCAAGCATCCGGCTTTCATAAGTGAACATGAGTACCGTCTTGCATATATTGATCTACCAGAGGTCATGGAGAGGCTAGGGTTAGAAAGTCCTAGTAGGTTGTTCCGGGCTGCGAAAGGCAGGCTTATTCCGTATGTAACCTCTACGCAAGTGCTCAATTCATATAGAAAGCCTTCTCCCCTAGAAATTTCGGAAGTCGTTCTGGGGCCTGAGAGTGATGAGCTTTTGGATCAAGGTATTCGAGAGTTTCTGAACGAGTATGGGCTTGAAGATGTTATTGTAAGACGTTCAACTGTGCCGCTTCGCCCATGATGACAATACCTAAAAGCCTCAGGTGCCGAGAGGATTTTTTTCGTTTCGACTTTTTTTCACTAAAAAGCTGACCATGCTGAATAAGCACTCAGTTGCTGCGGCTAGGCTCTTTTTGCAAGAGCTATCTGTTTTTTTGAGGTAATTAAATATGCACCGTTATATCACATATAATGAGAACGATTATCATCTGTGCTATTTAAATATATCTCTCTATAATGAAACGGCAATGCGATTGTGTGGTGGTAGATTTGGTTCATATATTGAACAAAATTTTGGGATAAAGAGACTACCTTATGATATCAAATTGGTAGACCTTATTCTTAATGGTAAAAATACTGATGATCTTTTCGTTGAATTACCAAAAGATTATTTTTTAGATTGGAGTGGTTATCCTGCTTTAAGTGAGAGGGTGAAAGAAAGTTCGAGTGATTTTATAAAAAATGCTGTTAATCATTATATTGATATAATTCCCCATGACGATTTAAGCTTTATTGATTTTATACATCCATATGACTCTAATCTAAACGAGAGTTTTAGACAAAAATATATGGCTGTTCATCCAGATAATTTGCCTGTATATAAACATACTAACGGCCATAGTTTTAGTAATTATGAGTCATATATGGCATATTGGCGAGCATACGTTTTATTTGAGGCTGTTCAGAACTGAAAATTTATTGAGCGCTATCTCAATGAAGATGATGGTATGAAATATTTTAAAGAAAATTTTAATTCAGTTAATAGTCTTTGGTTTGAGAGATATAGCTCCACTTTTAATAGGCTGGCTCTTTATAAATCATTCGTGACAAGATTGGAAAAGTCTCGTGATTTTATAGTTTGTACTTATGGTGAGGTTTCTGATTTTATATTAGGCCGATGTAATTCTACTGTAGTTGACTTGCACGCTGATATGAAAGCGCTTTTGGAAATTCACAGTGATTGGCGTGGCAAGTTAAATGAGTTAGGACTAGCAGATTATAAGTATGCATTAAATCTCTTGAAAAGAGATATTTATTTTATGTTTGAGTGGCTTTGCTCTGCTGGGATGAGCGAACAAGAAGTAATAGACACTTGGTCGTATCAAAATCGTCGAATGCAAAGTTGGTCACAGTTGAAAGATGTTCTAGACTTTGAAGAGATTAAATTTCTTGATGCCTTTAAACGATATGTTCCCTATTATTCAGAAAATATAAAAGATTGGATGTCTCATGTTGATATGACAACTATTTATAGTTTTTTGGAGTCAATGAATAGTTTTGGCCCTTGGATTAGAGGTTTTTATGACCTACATGCTCTGATTAATAAAAAAGGTGATGTTAAATTGGTTCAACCTCGTATTATTGATAATCTCCTTGTTTTATCAATAAGAACAGAGATAGTTATACGTGAAGTATATAGTTCGCTTTGTGGAAAAAACGAGCCAGATGATTTGCAAAAGGTGTTTTTATATTTTCCGGAGCTTATGGGTGATGGTGAAAGTGCTTGTGTATTCAAAGCTGTTGCTGACTTAAAAAACTGGCGGTTGACAGCATTAAGAGAGAGGCCAGAAAATATTTTCGAAAAGGTTGATTCTTGTAATGTGGGTAAGAGTTGGTCAAAAGAACAAAGGTATTTTTTTAAACAGATATTGAAGTTCGTTACGTCAAGGAATTATTTTGCACACCATTCTTATAAGGATGATGATCTTAATATTCATGTAAACGAGCTGTGCCGAAATGTCTTAGTGTCGTGTTTGCACTCCGTGCTTTATATAACGGTTTTGTCTGCACAAAGCACAAAAAAGGCATTAAAATGATGCTTTACTAGCGATGAGATTGCTTGGTGTTATGTTGATGCGACATATTTAGACTGTATAAATAATATTAGATTGCTTAGGTCGCATTAGAGTGTGGATGTTCAACTAGAAAGGGTTCGTCTTGCCACAAAATCTTTAGCCCCTACTCGGACTTATATTTGTGGCTTCAGAGGTGTGATCGGTAAGTTTGATGTTTTGGTTTTAAAAGGTTTACTTGTGCTAGAAACCAAACAGTTAGTGTCTGGTGATATTCAATCGAGAGCCGTAAAGCAGGTAATGAATGGAGGTATTGGTATACGGAGAGGTATATTGTTTTTTTTATTATTATATTAATTTTATTAATTTCAATATGTTAGTGTGGTTTTTAGACTCTTGCCAGGAGTCTACCTTTCTAACTTCCCCATTATCCCATCCCTCAAACAATACCACTCATTCCCATCAGGCAACTATTTACCCGCTTTGCTATGAAATAGCTATTGGTCTCTACACCGCGCTCCCATACTGCATCGACAAATAATAATGAAAAGGAATGGTCGTGCTATTTAAATCAATATTCTTGGTGCTGGCCCTATGCGTCTCAAGCGTGGCAAACGCTCAGCAGTCGGTGGAGGTTGCTGACCATTGGTTATCACAAGCCGAGTTGGTCGTGACGTTTGAAGAGAGTGGATGTGACCTAGCGTTCGATACGATGCCGAAAGCCCTTTTTCTGGCCCAGGGCGGGTGCTGTCGTACATGCTCCAAAGGCAAGGCCTGTGGTAATGCTTGTATCAACCGTGACTATACCTGCC
>CAXBKC010000401.1:0-4070 GCA_963975615.1 uncultured Oleiphilus sp. | reverse complement strand
GTCATTGTCCTCGAGATGGGGTGTCGAATTTATAATTCACGGTCCCTGAGCTTGTCGAAGGGTCTTCCAAATTAAATGCTGAGTTTCATCCGAGACATTTCAATAGGCTCAATGAACGATATATTCGTTCTCTGAGCCCCAACGAAGGGCAGTCGAAGTTTCTTATAAGTCTATTTAAAGGGCTTTCTCCTCAAGGTATTTAGTTTTTTTACGGTTCGCTATTGTTAATGTTTTCGCTATAATACACGCCTTTATTTCTGCGGCGGAACCCTTCTAAGCATGTCAGCATCTCATTCAAACGATAATGTGAAAAACGAAAAATCAACTCACTTTCTTCAGCAAGTCATTTCTAAAGATATTGCGGATAATAAGCATGACGGAAAAGTACTTACTCGATTTCCGCCTGAGCCAAATGGTTATTTGCATATTGGTCATGCGCGTTCAATCTGGCTGAACTTTGGCTTGGCGAAAGAGTTTGGCGGCCAATGTAATCTTCGTTTTGATGACACCAACCCAGAGAAAGAAAGCCAAGTGTTTGTTGATGCCATTCAAGAAGACGTTAAGTGGTTGGGTTATGAGTGGGCGGGTGAAGTAAAGTATGCTTCGAGTTATTTTGACCAACTATATACTTGGGCGCTGCATTTAATTAACGAAGGGCATGCTTACGTATGTCACTTATCGTCTGAAGAGGCAAAAGAGTATCGTGGTTGGGCAACACGCCCAGGAAAAGAAAGCCCTTTCAGAAATCGTTCTGTTGAAGAAAACTTAGCTGAATTTGAGAAAATGCGTGCCGGTGAATACGATGAAGGTGCTTGTGTGCTGCGCGCAAAAATTGATATGACCTCGCCGAACATGAATTTGCGTGATCCAATCTTATATCGCATTCGGAAAATCTCTCATCATCAAACGGGTGACAAATGGTGTATTTATCCAAGCTACGACTTTGCTCATGGTCAAGAAGATGCAATTGAAGGCGTAACTCACTCTGTTTGTACTTTAGAGTTTCAGGCTCACCGTCCATTGTATGAATGGTTTGTTGAGAACTTGCCTGTTCCTAGTAAGCCTAGGCAGTATGAATTCGGCCGTTTGAATTTGAATTATACTGTGACCAGTAAGCGTAAATTAAAGCAGTTGGTTGATGAAAATATTGTAAGCGGTTGGGGTGACCCGCGAATGCCAACCATTTCTGGTATGCGTCGACGTGGCTTTACGCCAGCAGCACTGAAAAGCTTTTGCGATATGATTCCTGTTTCTAGCAAGAATAATAGTGATATTGATGTCGCCATTCTTGAGAGAGCGATCCGAGATGATTTAAATGATACGGCTTCTCGTGCAATGTGTGTGATGAATCCATTGAAAGTCAGCATTCAGAATATGGATGAAAATAACTCTCAAGGTTCTGATGAAGTTTTGACCGCGGCGCGACATCAGAAAATACCAGATCGTGGTGAGCGTGAACTGCCTTTCACGCAAAACTTATATATTGATAAGAATGACTTTACTGAAGATCAGACTTTATCTCGCAAAAAGTTCCAGCGTTTGGTCTTGGGTGACTATGTCCGTTTACGTGGTGCTTATATTATTAAAGCAGATGCGGTGGTTAAAGATGCTACCGGAGAGGTTGTAGAAGTTTTGGCTAGTTTGGTGCCTGATTCAGTAGGAAATAATATTGAAGGTATTAAGCCTCGTGGTGTGATTCATTGGGTGTCTGAAAATAAAAGTGTTGATGCTGAAATTCGTTTATACGATCGTCTATTTAATCATCCTAGCCCCGATTCGGGTGAGGAAGACTTCCTGACGCATATTAATCCAGATAGTTTTTCGGTCATTACCGCGCGCCTTGAGCCAGATGCAGCCAAAGCAAAGCCTGAAGAAATATTCCAGTTTGAACGTGAAGGTTATTTTGTAGCAGATCGCTACGATCATCATCCAGAGTCGGGCAAAGTAGTATTTAATCGAACGATTGGTTTACGTGATACCTGGTCATCTAAATAAACAATCGGTCTTTAACCTAATTCAGCGGATAAGCAGAGTTAAGAAATGTCTTTAAAAATATACAACACGCTGACGGCACAGAAAGAAGTCTTTCAGCCAATTGAAGCTAACAAAGTGAAAATGTACATCTGTGGCATGACGGTGTATGACTATTGTCATATTGGTCATGCCAGAGTGCTGGTTAGCTTCGATGTGATTACGCGTTATCTGCGTCATATTGGTTATGACGTGACTTATATTCGAAATATCACCGATGTCGATGACAAAATTTTTGCACGTGCTGCTGAGAATGGCGAAGCCTATGATGTGCTTACCCAGCGTTTTATCGATGCTATGCACGAAGATGAGGCAGCGTTATCTGTTATCTCACCTGATCAAGAACCAAGAGCTACTGCGCATATCCAAGATATTATTAATATGATTCAGCGCTTGATCGAAAATGAGCATGCCTACCCTGCTGATAATGGTGATGTCTATTACGCGATCGATAAGTTTGCTGACTACGGCAAGCTAAGTAAGCGAAATACCGATGAGCTGCTTGCGGGTGCGCGTATCGATGTTGAAAAGCATAAGCGTAACCCGCTTGATTTTGTGTTGTGGAAAGCTGCTAAGCAAGGCGAAGCAAGTTGGGAGTCACCTTGGGGTGATGGTCGACCCGGCTGGCATATTGAATGTTCTGCCATGTCTACCTGTTGCTTGGGTGATACTTTCGATATTCATGGTGGTGGTCCAGATCTTAAATTCCCTCATCATGAAAATGAAATAGCACAATCAGAAGGCGCAACCGGTAAAAAATATGTAAATTACTGGATGCATGCAGGGGCTGTGCGAGTGAATAAAGAAAAGATGTCTAAGTCACTGGGCAACTTCTTTACTATTCGTGAAGTTTTGGAAAAGTATCCTGCCGAGGTTATTCGTTACTTTTTGGTGTCCAGCCATTATCGTAGCCAAGTTGATTATTCGGAAGATAATCTCGTGGAAGCAAATGCAACCTTGGATCGTTTATATCAATCTTTGCGTGGCCTTAATGAAAGTGATTTTTCTTCAAAAGAATTAGATCAGTCCTATATTTCTCGATTTAAGTCTTCGATGGACGATGATTTTAATACACCAGAAGCCTTAGCAGTGATGTTCGACTTGGTTCGAGAATTAAATGTTGCGCGCACGGAAGAGTCTAAAAAGGTCGCTTCTTTAGCGACAACATTGAAAGCACTAGGTGAGACATTAGGCATCCTTCAGTTAGATCCTGAAGCCTACTTTAAGGGGGAGTCTTCAGAGGGTTTATCGAATGATGATATTGATCAATTGGTTCAAGACCGAGCAGATGCTCGAACAAACAAAAATTGGGCAGAGTCAGACCGTATTAGAGATTTACTACTAGAGCAGGGGATCACGCTTGATGATAGTAAAGGCGGAACAAGCTGGCGTCGTGCCTAGTTATTTTTATTGCTGATAGTATCTGAATACAAAAAAGCCCGATTAATATCGGGCTTTTTTGATATGGCTTTAAGTGCAGATTATTTATGAAGCTCATTCGCAGCATAAAGTGTGTTTTCCATTAATGTGGCGACAGTCATTGGTCCGACACCGCCAGGAACGGGGGTAATCCATCCTGCGCGCTCAAAGGCGCGGTCAAACTCAATGTCGCCGACAAGCTTACCGTTGTCTAGCCTGTTAATGCCTACATCAATGACGATAGCGCCAGGTTTTATCCATTCGCCCTTAACTAAGCCAGGTTTGCCGGCAGCAACGACTAAAATGTCTGCTTGAGCAACTTTTTCAGGAAGGTTTTGGGTGAATCTATGGGTAGTCGTTACTGTGCAGCCAGCAAGTAAGAGTTCTAGTCCCATTGGGCGGCCCACAATATTTGAGGCGCCAACAATGACTGCATCTTTTCCTCGAATTGTTTGGCCTGTACTTTCTAAGAGTGCCATGATGCCTTTGGGTGTACATGATCTAAGTAAAGGCATTCTTTGTGCTAAGCGACCAATGTTAAATGGGTGAAACCCATCTACATCTTTATCTGGTTTTATTCTTTCTAATAAACGGTTGCTGTCTAAATGCTTGGGTAAAGG
>CAXBKC010000400.1:0-4092 GCA_963975615.1 uncultured Oleiphilus sp. | reverse complement strand
AGTGAGTATTGAAAACCATATTGCTCACGTAAAACTTAATCGACCAGAAGCCTTAAACGCAATGAATGTCGATTTCTGGCAAGAACTTCCTGTCGCTATTCGTGAAATTGATGCCAGTTCTGAGGCTAGAGTTATCGTCTTATCTTCAACAGGCAAACATTTTTCTGCAGGTATGGATTTAGCAGTTTTTACTACCTCTAACAGTATTCCAATGCAGGGTGACCCATCACGGATGGCAGAAAACTTGCGCCGCGTGGTGCTAGAACTACAAGATACATTTAACTGCTTGGAAGATATTCGTATTCCGGTTCTGGCGGCTATTCATGGTGGCTGTATTGGCGGCGCGGTGGATATGATTAGTGCCTGCGATAGCCGTTATTGCACTGAAGATACTTTCTTCACGATTAAAGAAACTCAGCTGGGGATGACAGCTGATTTGGGTACGCTGCAACGTTTACCGCACTTGATTCCGCAAGGTTTAGTGAGAGAGCTTGCATATACGGGTCGGAATATGGACGCCCAAGAAGCGAAAGAAGCGGGTCTGGTCAATAAGGTATTTGCTACGCATGAAGAGATGCTAGCAGGAGTTATGGACGTAGCAAAACTGATTGCCGCTCAATCACCTGTTGCCGTGGCAGGTTCTAAGGAAATGATCAATTATAGTCGTGACCATAGTGTTGCAGATAGCTTGAAGTATATGGCGACATGGCAGTCTGGCATGTTTAGACCACAAGATATGATGAAGTGTTTTGCGGCAAAAGCGCAAAAGAAAGCGCCAGAATTTGACCCCTTATTACCGGTTAAGAAGCTGTTTACTTAAGGCTTTCTAGCCCTTCACCCTTTGACAAGCTCAGGGACCGAATAACGCTCGTTAAGCCTGTCGAAACGGATCAGAAACGTGAAGCCGAGGAATGCCCTTCGGCTAAACACCTTCCAAAGCTAAGAAAATTCTTTTTTTAGCATCTATATCTTCTATTTGAATTCTCCCAACACGAAGTAGTGACTTTTCGGAAGAAACATCAATCAAGCGCAGTAAAATTCCTTGTTGATAAAAGTGATTAAACATAGTTAGCGCTAACTTTTTCGGGAAAAGATAGCTTGAAAAAAGCGGCTGATGAAAACAAGATTCATAGTTAAGTGTTTCAAATAATTCAGTGGTGAGCTGTTTACTTTTGATTAACCTGTCTTGATGTTCGGCTTGCCAGTCACGATCGGCAAAAGCTTTACTCGCTAAATACAAAGCAGGGCCATTGATCGACCATAATGGTATCTGTTCTTCAAATTGCTTAAGTATGTTTTGAGCCGCAAACACAAAGCCCAAACGAATGCCTGCCAAAGCAAAAAACTTACCGAATGAGCGCAGTACGATGATGTTGTTTATTGGCTCATTGTTGAGGTAAGGAAGCAAACTTTGCGCTGGTGAGGTGTCGATAAATGCTTCATCGACAATTAAATAAGCGCCTGCAGCTAATCTCTGAGCCCAGTTAATTAATTGCTTGGGGTTAAAACTTAAAGTGCTTGGATTATTAGGGTTAATGATTAGAAGGTGTTGCCGAGGCTGAAGCTTGAGCTGGCATTCAATTTCCGCAAAGGCGCTTTGTTCATCTAAAGCATTATAATAATTTATTTGATTACCTGACTTTTCCCAAGCTTGCTTATGTTCTTGATAGCCGATAGAAGGCAGTAATATAGGGAGAATTTTTAATAGTTTTGGTAAAGCTTGAATCGCTACCTGAGTGCCAGGTAAGGCTGCAAAATGTTCGCTTCCGTAATACTCTTTAGTATTGTTTTTAAAGGCATGGTCGATATAGGGCAGCCTTGAAAAAACTTCGGCAGGAATTGAATGTGTGGGATAGGCGTAGGGACTGATTCCAGTGGATAAATCAATCCAGTTTTCTAATGGAATGCCAGACTCTTCACTTGCCGAGACTAAATCTCCGCCATGTAATAATGGCGAATATTCCGATTTTAAAGTCATTGCCCAAACCAGTTTCTTGCAAGTTCGATGCTGCTTTCAATAAAGTTTACAGCGGCTTGTGGCTCTGAAATTAGCGCGCCCGATACAAGTATGACTAGCCAAAGCAATACAGATTTGTTGACTAGCTGGCAAGCGGCCTTGATGCTTTTAGCCGAGGCGCGCGTGCTTTTCGATAACCTTAAACCCAGTAAGGGGCGAAGATGTGTCGTGCCATGATAAATGGCTTTGCCACCTAAGCTGGTTTGAATCGCACCAGCACCTGCTGCCATGACTGGGCCAGCATTGGGGCTTTTCCATATTCTTGCTTGTTTAAGCCAACAGTTGAGAGCGTTACGAGTATGACCTGTCAGTGCATAGCTAAGTGCCGTCAGGCGAGCGGGGAAGTAGTTTAATGCATCATCAAAGCGAGCGGCTGCCCAGCCAAATTTTAAGAAGCGATCATTTTTATAGCCCCACATCGCATCAAGGGTATTGGCTAGTCGATAGCAAATTACACCGGGTACGCCGGCAATCATAAACCAGAAAATGGCTGCAAAAATTGCATCGGCGCCATTTTCTAAAATCGATTCGGTGGCTGCGACAGCTACTTCAGTTTCATTTAGTTCATCACAGTCACGGCTAACAATGCGAGACACTGCCTCTCTGGCGAGGCTTATATCTGGTTTCTCTAATGTTTCATACACTGCTCGGGCGTGCTCTATCAAGCTGCGCCAGCCAATGGCTACGTATAGAATAAAGCTAGAATAAATAATCTCGGCAAGGCGGTCATCACTCAACCAAAGGCTAATGACGTAGCCTAAAACTGAGATTGGTGCGATGCAAAGGAAAAGAGCAAGCAAACCTTTAAGCTTAAGATAGGCTCCCCTGTTGAAAGCCGCTTCTATACGCTTAGCCATGTTGCCGAAACCAACTAGAGGATGAAAGCGTTCGGCTTCGCCCACTACCTTATCCAGAGATAAAGCCACTAAAACGCAGAGCGTGAGACTGAATAAGGATAAGTGAACTATAGAGAATTGATCTGTAGATAGTTGCGCTAGGGAGAAATCAAACATGCGACCAAACTCAATAATATAATAGTTTCACTAAGCTCGATTAACGCGCCGAGGGTATCACCGGTGCAACCATCAAGCCGCTTCAGCATAAAATATCTTAGGGATATCAAACTTAAGGATGAGAACAAAATAATAGCAAGGCTGGGCCAGCCAAGCACGATGAAACTAAAAACACTTAAGCTAGTGCATACTAGATAACAAGCTTTGTTAGAAAGCTGTTTGCTTAAGGCATCGGCTAAACCTTGAGCGCGAACATAGGGGGTGTGCATTAATAACAAAACCGCATTGCTGCGAGCAAAAACCAAGGCCCACAAAATAGCCCAATAATTGTTTGACGCGAGAAGTGCCTGAATGCAGACCAGCTTTAACAAAAGAACCAAAACGACCGTTGCCACGGCAATCGGGCCGGATGTCGGATCTTTCATTAATTTAAGTGTGCGCGCTTTTGAGCCTAAGCCCCCCAGCCAAGCGTCGGCAGAATCTGCTAAGCCATCGAGATGCAAAGCGCCAGTCAACCATACCCACGTTGTGAGTATCAAGGCGGCACTAATCCAAGTATTAAATAAACTACTGGCGATCAGTGCTGTTATTCCAAGAATCAGTCCAAGTAATAAACCGATAATTGGATACCACGCGACAGACTTGCCTAAAGTGTTGGGTTCAGGGAAAGGCAGTTGGCCCGCGGGTAGCCAGCTTAAAAATTGAAGCGCGGTGCGAAAAGCTAGCCATTGATCTTTTATTAATCTGTTGGTATTCGTTGTATTAATGACTGACTCCCGCTTGATCGAAAGTTGCCATATTGTTGTGTAAGTCGCAGGCCATTTTTAACAGTGGAACTGCGACAGCAGCACCACTCGCCTCGCCTAAGCGCATGTTTAAATTTAGTAGCGCGTCGGCATTCAAGTATTTTAGGACAGAGGCATGACCCGCTTCAGCTGAACAGTGTGAGAAAAATAACCAAGGCCGAATGTTCGGGTTAATTTCAACTGCAACTAAGGTCGCGACAGTTGAAATAAAACCATCAACCATGATTGGGATGCCTTCCTGTGCACACGCTAATGT
>CAXBKC010000399.1:0-4095 GCA_963975615.1 uncultured Oleiphilus sp. | reverse complement strand
TATTATTCGCGACAATCGGCACACCTGTAGTTAACAAAGAAACAGATATATCTCTATCAGGATCGGCCCAACATAACTTATTGATCAATCCAATATGGCCATAAGCCGAAGCACTATGCTTACCCCACATGCCAAAAGGTTCGCCACCCAACATAAGGCCGGCACTATAGCGCATTGGAATCATCAATGTTTGGTCAAACTGTATACTTGAATACTCCTGCGTGAAACGCTTAATTGTGATCGGTTCACAGATTTTTTTACCCTGCCAAGTACCACCATTTAAAAGCATTTGGTAAAAATTAGACATTTCCTCAGCCGTTCCCATGATATTGCCTGCAGGGATAATAGCTTTTTTAAAACGAGGGTCATTACTCACTGCTTCCACCATATCTAGACTGCCACCTAACGCTCTCTCTATCACTTTTGAAATAGGAAAAAATGGTGTCATGCCTGCGGCATGGTTATCTGCTACTCTATCTGCATATTTATCTTCTATACCATAACGGAAATACTTCATGCCCATTGGTTGGCGTAATCGCTTATCTAAGAATTCTTGAATAGTCATGCCCGTCACTTTCTGAAGCACTCGCTCCAAAATATAGCCACCCGTCAATGCGTGATAAGCTAAACGATGACCTTTTGTCGACTTAGGGGCGGTTTCGCACAGTAAACGCCAAATCTCTTCATTATCCCAGAGCGCCTCAACAGGCGCACCAGCAGGCAAGCCCGGAACACCAGCACGATGAGATAGAACTTGGTGTATTGTGATATTTTGCTTACCTTTCTGACCAAACTCTGGTGCATAGAAACTAACTGGGTCATGCAAGTGAATTAACTTATCTTCACTCAACAAGTGCATCAAAAATGCAGTAACGGCTTTAGAAGCCGAAAAATAACAAACAGGCGTCGCAGGGCGCATTAAGACCTTGGTATCTGAGCTATTAGAGTGCGGGCCATTTCCTTGAGAGTGACCAATTGCACGATCAAGAATTACCTCACCACGACGGCGCATATGAATTGAAATACCAGAATATGCTGCGGTTTTATAAATACCTTCAACCGACTTCCAAATAGCCTCAACACCATCTTTCGTCATGCCAACGGTTCTTGAATCGACCTCATGACTACATTCCAATGTTGAAACAGACGAAAATGAGCTCGGTAAATCAACCAAATGACTAACATTCTTACGCAATCCTTGCCTCAAAAAATTATCTCCTAATGGATGCGATCTGAACCACTTATTTGCATTTGAACTTACACTCATCTTCCACCACGCTTTATTTATTGACATAACATTGGGACTTAAAATTCACAGAACTGTTGGTCATACAATAGGCCTATAATTTAATTTCGACAAACATCAAATTCAAATCCGTGCCTATTTTCGGCCAAAATTTACAATAGTTATCACTCACACCCCTTAAATAAGCTTCAACCTAATTAAAGAACTTCAGTCTAAATAAGTGCCTCAGCCTAAAACAGCCACTATTTCTCTTCAAAATAATCCTTCTTTAGAAGTGTCGTTTTCGGTTTCCTTTTTCGTTACAATACCCGCCTTTAATTGTACCACTAGTTTTTTAACTACATTCTAGATTTTAACCACACGACAGGAATATTCCTTACCATGATTTTATTAAAAACTAATTTCGGTGATATCACACTAAAACTAGATCACGAAAAAGCACCAGAAACTGCTAAAAACTTCGAGCAATATGTTGAAGAAGGTTTCTATAACGGCCTAATATTTCACCGTGTCATAAGCAACTTCATGGTTCAAGGTGGTGGATTTGAACCTGGCATGTCTCAACGCCCTACTCGCGCGACTATCAAGAATGAAGCAAACAATGGCCTTAGCAATAAAAATGGAACCGTTGCGATGGCTCGTACTATGGACCCTCATTCTGCCTCTGGTCAATTTTTTATCAACGTAAATGACAATGGTTTCCTAAACCACACAGCTGAAACAATGGAAGGCTGGGGATACGCTGTATTTGGTGAAGTTATTGATGGCATGGACGTTGTTGAAAAAATAAAAGCCGTTAAAACAACCATGAAGTCTGGCCATCAAGATGTACCTGCAGAAGATGTGATCATCGAATCTGCTACCAAGATTGCAGCCGCGGAATAATCATTTAATGAGCACCTATTTTATTTCAGATTTACACTTGGAAGAATCTCGCCCCGATATTACGGAAGCATTCTTAACGTTTATGGATGCCATTCAAGGGCAGGCAAAAACGCTTTATATTTTAGGTGATTTTTTTGAAAGCTGGATAGGTGACGATGAAAATACGGCGCTGCAAGTCACTATAAAGCAACGATTAAAAGCTTTTACTGACCAAGGTGCCGCATTATTTTTTATGCATGGAAATCGCGATTTTTTAATCGGTGATTTATTTGCTCAAGAAACCGGCTGCACAATTCTAGACGACCCCTGCTTAGTTGATTTAGCAGGAGAATCAGTTTTACTGATGCATGGCGACAGCCTATGCACCGCAGATACTGGCTATATGAAATTCCGTGCCACTATCCGCAACCCAGCCTTTCTCGAACCCTTCCTAAAGCGTTCAATTGAAGAACGTAAGATTACAGCACAACAACTTCGCGTGATGAGTCAAGCCAATAACCAAGGCAAGAGCATGGAGATCATGGATGTCACCCAAGAAGAAGTGACCCTAGCTTTAGATAAGCATAAAGTAGCCACGTTAATTCATGGTCACACGCATCGCCCTCAAGTAGAGCAACGAGCAAATAACAAAGTACGTATCGTGCTTGGCGACTGGGATAAAGATGTTTGGTATTTGAAAGTGAACGAACAAGGTGAACGAGAACTCAATCACTACCCTCTTTCTCAAACACCACAAATCTAAGCGATTACATGTCTTCTCCCCCCCCTCATTACGATGCCATCATTATAGGTGGTGGCGCTTCTGGCCTAATGTGCGCACAAGTTGCGGGTCATCGCGGCTTAAAAGTACTGGTACTCGATGGCAGCAACAAAGTAGGCAAAAAAATTCTTATGTCCGGCGGTGGTCGTTGCAACTTCACCAACTACTTTATCGAACCACACTGCTATATTTCCAAAAACCCACACTTCTGTAAGTCTGCATTAAGTCGCTATACCCAATGGGATTTTATTGCCCTCGTCGAAAAACACGGCATTCCTTATCACGAGCGCAAGCATGGCGAACTCTTTTGCAACGAGTCAGCCAAAGATATTTTAAGAATGCTTTTGGATGAATGTGCAGACGCACGAGTTGAAGTTAAAACAAAATGCACCGTTGAGCACATAAAAGCAATCAACGAAGAAGATAAAATAGGCTATCAGCTGAAAACAAACTTAGGCTCTTTTTCGTGTAAATCTTTAGTTATTGCCAGTGGTGGTTTATCCATCCCCACTTTAGGTTCTAGTGGTTTTGGCTACGACATCGCCGAGCAATTCAACTTGCCTTTATTACCTAGAACCGCAGGGCTTGTGCCCTTCATTTTCACCGATCAAATCAAAGTGATGACCGAAAGCTTGTCCGGTTTAGCTGTCGACGTCAGTATGAGCGTTAACAATATAAGCTTCCGCGAAAACATGCTCTTCACCCATAGAGGCATTAGCGGCCCGACAGCCTTACAAATATCCAACTACTGGCAACAAGGCGATCGCATTAGCATCAACCTACTGCCTGATGATAATGCCGAAGAACTGCTGTTATCACTCAAACAAAGCCATCCCAAATCCTTACTCAGAAATGCACTGTCGGATAAATTCTCAAAAAGCCTTTGCTTAGAACTCCAAAAACTCTGGTGGCCAGCAGAAAGCGAAAAGCCTCTTGCTGATTTTTCAGACCAAAAATTAAGAGAAATAGCAGAAAACCTTTCTAACTGGACGCTTAAACCCGCTGGTACAGAAGGCTACCGAACAGCGGAAGTTACCCTGGGTGGAATCGATACAGACTGCATTTCATCCAAAACCATGGAATGTAAAACTCAAACTGGCTTATATTTTATCGGCGAAGCTATAGATGTAACGGGCTGGCTAGGCGGCTTTAATTTCCAGTGGGCCTGGGCTTCGGGTGTGGCGGCCGGCAACAGCGGCTGAGG
>CAXBKC010000398.1:0-4136 GCA_963975615.1 uncultured Oleiphilus sp. | reverse complement strand
ACCATGGTTCTTTAGTGACAATAATTCGATCTAGTTTCTCATGGCCCTCTAGCCTTTCATTGACGTGAATAAGAGTATCATCCAGACTTTTATCAATCTCGTTTTTACTCAAACTTGCACTTATCTCTTCAGCCAAAACCACCGCAGCAACCGGTTGTGGTAGCCCCGACCCCATCACACAAACTTGCTCGATAATGGTGTTTTCAAATAACAGACTTTCAATCGGTACCGGTACCACATACTTTCCTTTCCCTGACTTGAAGATGTCTTTTACACGACCTGTTATGCGTATAAAACCATCGGCATCAATTTCACCTTTATCCCCTGTATGTAACCAGCCATCTATAAACGCTTCGGCAGTTTTCTTCGGCTCTTTGTAGTATTCTTTGATCACTCCATCGCTCTTAACCAGTATTTCACCTTGCTCTGAAATCTTGATTTCGGTGCCTTCGACAGGTTTACCAATAGTCCCAATTTTTTCTTTATTAAAAGGAAAATTAACAACCGAAACACATGAAGTTTCGGTCATACCCCATCCTTCCGAGATTTCGATTCCAATTTTTCTGAACCACTCCAGGGTAATGGATGATATTGGCGCGCTTCCGGTTGCATAGAAGCGTACATGACTGAACCCCAGACTTTTTTTGATTTTGTTTTTAACAATACCGCTAATAACCGGAATTTTAAGTAATCTATCTAGCTTTTGCTGTGGCATTTTGGCAAGTATGCCCATTTGAAGTTTCATCCATAAACGCGGAACTGTTACGAAACTTGTTGGTTCACAGTTCTTTAGATCCTCTGCAAACGTCTCTAGTGACTCCAAAAATGTTACCGTAAAGCCCGCATAAAGGCTTTGGTATTCAACGCTTATCCGTTCCATTATATGGGCGAGAGGCAAGTAGGATAACACCCTATCATCAGGCGTACTTTCTAATGCATTCACAAGCACAAGGCTGCCGTATGCAATATTTCGATAAGTCAGTACGGCGCCCTTGGGATCACCTGTTGAACCTGAAGTATATGCAAGACTAGCGACATCATCTAAATCTGGTATCGTCACATTTAGCAGTGGTTCATTCGTAGCGATTAGTTCACTCATCCTGTGATCACAATCAATCGATTCATAGGGCATTGATATCGTAATAACAGACCTACCTTTTAGCGCTGCTCTAGTGGGCTCGCAGCTATCTAACTTTCCGATAACAATCGCCTTTGCCTCGCTATGATCGATTACATAAGCAATCGTTTTTTCACCTGCAGTTGGGTAGATCGGCGCACAGACTAACCCGGCTAACATCGCCGCAAAGTCAGCAATAAACCACTCAGCAACATTCTTCGATAAAATACAGATTTTGTCGCCTGGCTCAAGCCCTAAACTCCGGTAGCCCGAAGCCAACTTTAAACAGCTATCGTAGGTTTCTTTCCAAGTAAATTCCTTATAAACCCGGTTAATAGGTTGCCGCAGAAATACCTGATTAGGCATAGCTTTAGCTTGTTTGGCGAATAATTGTTGCGGAAGTGGGTAACTGTTATTACTCATAATATCGTACTCATAATTATTATTTTTTTGAGACAAAAGTTAAATAACTGATACAACGATGACCATGTGCTCATCATTCCTGCATGACATCAGACCCATCACGTCTAAATACAAGCATGCGATGCGCCATAAAATGGACAACGCTTGAATAACTTATCGTAAGTGGATCACAAATATATCGAGATGTATATTATTAGTTTGATCAAAAAACGCTCAACCTACCTAATTAGAGTGTTAGTTATTTATACTTAGATTACGTAATGATATTAAATGCCTAGTAGAAAATAATGGCATTTAATAAGTTTTCTACGCTAAGCCATCAAAGGGGAGAAATATGGGGTATTTTGAATATCCAAGTCGATTTCTAATGGAGCAACTAAAACTATATCCCAAATTTTTGTTTTAAAACTTCCAGTTTTTCATCGCTGTATGCATGACCGATAGAGTTTAGGCTTTCAGCCGTTACCAATGTCTCGTATGCATGAATAATATCGTATATCCATTTACCCGGAGCAAATGCTGTTATTTGTTGCTCTGTAATAACTTCAGCTTCACCTTTCAGGTCTAGATGTAAGCTTAATACTTCTTGCCCTGTAGAAAGAAACAAAGATAAGTTTGAGCTTTTGAAAGTTTCTCCATAATAGGCAATACATGCACCAGCCCTATCTTCAAATTTAAGCGTATATACATTGCCATTTAGTTTGAATTGAATTGATTTCTCATCACCTTCGTGGACCACGATTGAAGATGTGATTTCACAATGTATTAAGCTCTCGTTTTGATTTATCTTAAGGTTTGCTCGAGTGGATAATTCTTTGTACAAATGAATGAGGCGCTGATCAAGACGTAAAACCTTCGCCAATTTTCGCCTTTCTTTAATCGCAGAAAAGACATCGTTATGACATAACAGACTTTGTCTTTCAATACGCCCAAGCGCTCTATTAATTGTCGACTGCAAGTGATCAAACGCAGAGCGCACTGACAGTAAACTTAAATCATCATAATTATGTGACAAATCACTTTCCCTACAAACGGTTCTATTAAGCAATAGAGTAAACTTACAAAACTTTTGGCTGTATTAAGTACGGTATATTCAAAGTCAAAATTTCATTTTTTATTTGATAGTAATAAAGGATACTATCAATATATGTGCCAAGAAAAATGAGGCCCAGCATACAGTTTAAAGATGAAAATAGGCTTTCTTTTGTAAAAGACGGAAAAAGTTGGCCGTAGCTTCTGTCATTATCTTCTCATTAAGATACACTTTATCGTCATAAAGCATAAATTTACTTATCAATTTTTTCGCATTAAATGAAAGGAACAAGGAATGATTAAAAACTGTCTATTTCCAGTAGCAGGCTATGGAACTCGATTTTTACCGGCCACGAAGGCGATGCCCAAAGAAATGCTTCCTCTCGTAAATAAGCCTTTGGTTCAATATGGTGTCGAAGAGGCTCAAGAAGCTGGCATGAACAATATCGGTTTCGTTACTGGTCGTGGTAAGCGTGCAATCGCCGATCATTTTGATATTAGTTACGAGCTAGAACATCAAATTAAAGGAACCGGCAAAGAAGACTTATTAACGTCTATCCGCAATTTAATCAGCAACAATACTTTTTCATTCACCCCACAACATGAAATGAAAGGCTTAGGTCACGCGATTCTATCTGGTAAATCATTAGTCGGTGATAACGCTTTTGGCGTTGTCTTGGCGGATGATTACTGCATTGGTGATGAAGAAGGTAATGGCGTACTAAAACAAATGGCTGAACTATATAAGCAATTTCGTTGCAGCATTGTCGCTATTCAAGAAGTGCCAGAAAATGAAACCAATAAATATGGGGTGATTGCAGGAGAGTCGATGAAAGATGGCCTCTATCGCATTACCGACATGATTGAAAAACCAGCACCGGAAGACGCTCCGTCTAATTTGGCTATTATTGGTCGTTATATCTTAACGCCCGATATCTTCGATATTATTGAAAATACACCGCCAGGAAAAAATGGTGAAGTACAAATTACCGATGCACTTATGACCCAAGCAAGGAACGGATGTGTATTAGCTTATAAATTTAAAGGTAAGCGCTTTGATTGTGGCAGTGTCCCTGGTTTTGTCGAAGCGACCAACTATGTTTATGAAAATATTTATGACCCGAATAAAGCTTAGCTTTGTACACACACGAAAAAGGGGCATAATTTATGCCCCTTTTTTTATCTTTTAGTATCTGGACTAATTGGCGATCAACTGAAGAATTAGCTCTTTTGTTTGCGCATCAGATTTACGGTAGCGGCGTAATAATTCCTGCTCATCACCTGTTGGTATAAGTTTTTCAATCTGCTCACCCAACTCTACCAGCGAGTCGGCTAAATCATTTTCTTCACCCAAGTTAATTCCAGGTAGGGCTAATTGCTTCTCTATCGGTGCTTCTGGCATATCCACAAAGCTTTCTAGAGCGGTTCCTGTTTTAAAACATAGGTCTAGTATATTGGTTAAACTTGGGTAGCAGCGCGTATTGAGCTGATCTGATTCCCATGTTTCAACCACAGAAGAATCGACTAAACAAAACTCAGCGATATCCTGATGAGATAATCGTCG
>CAXBKC010000397.1:0-4149 GCA_963975615.1 uncultured Oleiphilus sp. | reverse complement strand
ATTATCCGCTTTGAAAAATTTGACAAGCACGTTGGGAATTGCTGAGTATGTGAATTTTCTAGGAGCAAAAGAACAGCGAGAACTTCCATCATACTACCAAAGTGCAGCCGTATTTGTTGCGCCGTTTATAAAAGCTGAAAATGGTGATCAGGAGGGTTTAGGGCTTGTTGTTGTTGAAGCTTTGGGATGTGGATGCCCTGTCATTATTTCAGATTTACCTGCCTGCCGGGATATTACTAATGGAATCAATGCAGTTCAGCTAGTTCAGGAGGCTAATGTTGAAGCCTTGAATCATGCCATTTGCGAAAGTCTATTAAAGGTAGAGCTACTATCCAAGCAAGTGTTTTCAGCAAGTGCGGAATTAAAGAATCGCTTTGATTGGGTATCTGTAGCAAAGACATACTCCGAAATACTGAGTAAAGCTTGTTCAAATAATAGTCAGTCCGTCCAATAGTGTTCTTATTATGAAAGTTCTGTATATTTGCAAACGATTTTATACGAACAAAGACCTTGTGGATGACAAGTTTGGCCGTAATTTTGAGTTTCCGGTTCGACTCGCTGCTAAAGGTCATCAGGTACTTGTGGTTGCTATAGATTATAAAGGCAAGCCAATCGAGCAAAAGATGGCGCAGGGGGTTGAGATTATTAGTATTCCTATATTCAGCTTAAGAGCGCTGAAAGGAATTAATATGTGCATTAAGTCGATTAGGGATTTTCAACCTAGTCATATTATAGGTAGTGGTGATAGCCATTTTGGCTATCTAGCTATACTACTTGCCAAAAAAATGAAGGCTTACTCAGTCTTCGACGTTTATGACCACTATTTGTCGTTTGGAAGTAATCGACTTCCAATGATGAAGGCAATGTTCTTCTCATCAATACGCAAAGCCAATCTCGTTCTTTGTGCAAGCTCCAGACTGGCGGAACTTGCACAGCTGTATAATCAGAATGTGATCATTCTTGAAAATGGCGTGGACACGAATCGCTTTAAGCCAATGGATAAAGGATATTGTCGTAATCGACTCGGGATTAAAAATAATGATGAAATTATAGTAGGTTATTTTGGCTCGATGGAGCCAATGAGAGGGGTTGAATATCTTGTTAAGGCTTGTCAAAGTCTACAAACTAGGTATCCTCATTTAAGGCTCTTGATTGCAGGTCGTCAGTCAAAAAGTATCGAATTGAAAGAAAACTTTATTGATTACCGAGGGCAAGTTTCCCAAGATCAAATTGTAGAGATGATTAATGCTTCAGATGTTTTGGCTATTCCTTACTTGCCAAGCTCATTAGTTGATTATGGGAACTCATGCAAGATTGGTGAGTACCTTGCTTGTAATGTTCCTATTGTCGCAACACAAGTAGATAACTTGAAGTTAAATTATCCAGAAGTCATGTCGGTTATAGCTGATGCAGTTGTTACTCCAGCTAACGTAACAGCACTTGAAAGTGCAATAATTATGCAGCTAGACCAGAAGAAGATAGTTGCATGTCCTACAAGGATATATTGGAGTGAGCTATGCTCGAAGCTGGAAAAGGTTTTATTGGATCTAGGTAACGAACCTAAAGTGGAAATAACGGAAGTCACTAAATGTCAAAAGTAACTCTTCTAGTAATATTTGGTACTCGTCCTGAAGCAATTAAGCTTGCACCTATAATAATAAAACTTCGCGAAAGAATGATTTTTAATGTCAAAATTTGTGTTACCGGCCAACATAGACAAATGCTGAATCAAGTTCTGGACGTATTTGAAATACAGCCGGACATCGACCTCAACTTGATGACAGAAAACCAAACATTGGAATCTTTAAGTGCGTCTATGTTGCTTAAAGTTAGCGACCAATTATCTGTAATAAATCCAGATTATGTAATGGTACATGGTGATACCACTACCACATTCATAGCTTCGCTAGCATCATTTTACAGGAAGACGCCTGTTATTCATGTTGAAGCTGGTCTGAGGACAGGGTCTATAAACTTGCCATGGCCAGAAGAAGCGAATCGCAAGCTGACTTCAGTTTTAACAAAGTACCATTTTGCTCCGACAAAGACTGCAAGACAGAATCTTTTGAATGAGGGTGTAGCTAATGAATCAATAATGGTAACTGGCAATACTGTAATTGATGCTTTGTTTTACGTTATCAATCAACTGGATGAAACCTGCAAATTATTTCAAACTTCTAAGATCAGTAAATATGCAGCTATTGTATCAAAGCGATTTGTTCTAATTACTGGACATCGTCGAGAAAACTTTGGTGATGGCATGTGCGATATATGTCAAGGAATCCTCAATCTGGCATTAAGGTTTCCTGATGTGCACTTTATCTATGCAGTGCACCTTAATCCAAATGTAGCTAAGCCTGTAAATGAAATTTTAGGAGACAGGGCTAATATTGAACTCGTTAAACCTTTAGATTATGTCAGTTTTATTTATTTGATGAGTAAATGTTTTTTTATCATTACTGATTCTGGTGGTATTCAGGAAGAAGCAATGACGTTTAAAAAACCGATGTTAGTTACTAGAGACGTTACAGAAAGGCAAGAAGCCGTCGAAGCAGGCTCAGTTATTTTAGTTGGTACAAATAGGAAAAAATTGGAAAACCTTGCAAGTAAGCTTTTTCTAGATTCTGAATTTTATCAGTCGATGCAGGCAACTGAAAACCCATTTGGAGATGGGCAGGCATCAACCAGAATCGTTGAATATATGGAAAAAGATTGTATTTAACTATTATTAGTCACAAGGGTATCTGACCCTTTTTAATTATAATAATTACTGTATAGGTGGTATTGGTGAAAGTAGTCATATTAGCAGGTGGTTTTGGTACGCGAATTGGTGAAGAGACAGATGTACGCCCAAAGCCCATGATTGAGATAGGTGGTCATCCCATACTCTGGCATATAATGAAAACCTATGCACATTATGGTTTTAATGATTTTGTGATTTTACTTGGGTATAAAGGCTTTCATATTAAACAGTTTTTTGTGGACTACTATATGTTTAACAGTGATATACGCGTCGATTTATCCTCTAACAGCATGGAAGTATTGAATAACAAAAGCGAAGATTGGAAAGTTACTCTGATTGATACTGGTCTGGAAACACAGACTGCCGGTAGAGTTTTGAGGGCAAAGCCTTATATTGGAAATGAAAGTTTCATGCTGACGTATGGTGACGGAGTCGCCGATGTTAATATTCAAAATTTGGTTGATTTTCACAAAAATCACAAAAAGTTATTAACGATGACTTCGGTGCAACCAGAAGGCCGTTTTGGTGCCATCGATTTTGATTCTGACGGTGGAGTTAAGGAGTTTCGAGAAAAACCTCCTGGCGACAATACCTGGATCAATGCAGGTTATATGGTGTGTGAGCCAAAAATATTTGATTATATCGAGAAAGGAGATCAAACCATTCTTGAGCGCGAGCCATTGGAAAACATGGCTCAGGATGGCCAAGTTATGGCTTATCGTCACAAAGGCTTTTGGAAGTGTATGGATACGACACGTGACAAGAAAATGTTGAATGAGCTCTGGGATAAGGGAGAGGCCAAGTGGCGGCTGTGGAATTGAATTCTCTGTTTGCTGGCAAGTATAAGGATAAACGCGTATTGCTGACAGGGCACACTGGCTTTAAGGGCTCGTGGCTTGCTCTTTGGTTAGAGCAAATGGGGGCAAAAGTTAAAGGTATTTCTCTGCCTGGAGAGGATGCAGATACTCATTGGGAGCAGCTGGTACTGAGTACTGTAGAAGATACCCGCATTGATATACTTGAGTCAGGTAAGCTAAAAGATGCCATTGTTGAGTATTCACCTGAGATTGTTTTTCATTTGGCAGCCCAATCGTTGGTACGAAGAAGTTACACTGATCCTCTGAATACCTGGGCAACTAATGTGATGGGTACGGCTAATGTTTTGGAAGCCTGTCGTATTTGTCCTTCTGTCAAAGCTGTAGTAATAATCACCACGGATAAGTGTTATGACAATAAAGAGTGGATTTGGGGTTACCGTGAAAATGATGCGTTGGGAGGGCATGACCCCTATAGTGCTTCCAAGGCAGCGGTAGAACAAATGACGCGTGTGTTTTCAAAGGAAATTGGAAGAGGTATATCTGTAAACGCCATTGCCCCGGGTGCCACCGAAACCGAACTATTCTTAA
>CAXBKC010000396.1:0-4157 GCA_963975615.1 uncultured Oleiphilus sp. | reverse complement strand
TATATGTAACTATCTTATTGACTCAATCTGACCATTATTGTCTTATACGTCTTATCAGCTCGAACGATTAATTGCATTAAAAGTATATAAATGGTCAATTAAGACCAATTTTAGTTAACTTTAGTGGTATTTACATGACTATGAACGCATACAAATCATTCAATATTGTGTTTACAGATAAAGACAAAGAATTTATGAAATCCAATTTCCGCTTGGCAGAAACCGTAGCGGAATTTATAGGGCCTCATTGTGAAGTGGTGGTCCATTCATTCGAAAGCTTCGAGCATTCCGTCGTTAAAATTGTCAACGGACATCATACCGGCCGAACCGTGGGTTCACCGATTACCGATATGGGTCTGAAAATGCTTCGCGCTTTTGAGAAAACAGGAGATGCGACACCCAAAAGCTATTTCACTAGAATCAAAGACGGATCTTTACTGAAATCTACAACATGTGTACTCGCTGGGGAGAATGAAAAACCAATAGGATTATTTTGTGTTAATGCCAACTTATCCTACCCATTTACCGAAATCATTAAAACATTAATGCCCGAGACGGCAAGCGCTTCAATCGGTGTTAATGAGAACTTTAGTTCATCTCCAAGTGAATTAATTGAAAAAGCGCTTGAGACTGCAATTATTCAAGTTGAAAACGACGAAAAAATCAACTTGAAAGGGAAAAATAAAGCCATAACCAAACTGCTGTTTGAAAACGGAATTTTCGAACTTAAAGAGGCAACAAACACGGTTGCAGAACGGCTAGGAATAACTCGTCATGCTATTTATAAGTATATTCGCGAGTTTAGAACGTAACAAAAAGTGGTAATGAAATTAGAAGTTACACATTGGACTGGCATGCAAAGATAGTTGATTCAGAGCACATTATTCTGAACTGAACGGGATTCCGTAATATTTGCAGAACAAGAGCCATATGATTCAGTTCCTATGGGTAAATCTGAGACAGAACCGTTGTCGAATCAATTATTATCAATATAGTGAGTGTATTAATATGAGCTCAAGAACATTAACAAATGACTCCTTCTTACCTGTAGATCAGAGTCGATTTAACTATCAAGATTTTACTTGGTGCCTTTCTCTTTTTGGCACGGCTGTGGGTGCGGGAGTTCTTTTTCTTCCTATTAAAGCTGGAGCAGGTGGTTTTTGGCCTCTCGTTATTTTAGCTTTAATTGCAGCTCCTATGACATGGTTCGCCCATAAGTCTCTGGCTCGGTTTGTGTTATCGTCAACGAAACCAGAATCGAATATTACCGACACAGTTGAGGAGCACTTTGGTAAAACAGGTGCCAACCTGATTTCCTTTGCCTATTTTTTTGCTATCTTTCCTATCGTTCTAATTTACGGGGTGGGGATCACTAATACCGTAGATTCCTTTATGGTAAACCAGATGGGTATAGCTTCAATTCCTCGCTGGATATTATCTGGAGGATTAATTCTGGCAATGACGGGCGGTGTCGTTTTTGGTAGAGAACTTATGCTGAAAGTCACTTCTATTCTAGTTTATCCATTAGTGTTTCTGTTGCTGGCACTATCGATTTATCTAATCCCAGACTGGAATACTTCGATGATGGAAGTCTCGCCTGAATGGTCATCTATGCCATCGATTATTTGGCTATCGATTCCTCTTATTGTCTTTTCGTTTAATCATAGCCCTATCATCAGTCAGTTCACGAAAGAGCAACGTCGGAAGTATGGCCAAAATGCAGTAGAAAAAACTGACGCTATTACAGGTGGTGCTGCGTTGATGTTGATGGGATTTGTTATGTTCTTTGTATTTTCAGTGGTGCTATCTTTGTCACCGGAACAGCTACTATTAGCTAAAGAACAAAATATTTCTATCCTGTCTTACCTGGCCAATGAACATGAATCTCCAATGATTTCTCTAATGGGTCCTATTGTGGCGTTTACAGCAATTACCTCCAGTTATTTTGGCCACTTCCTTGGTGCGCACGAAGGTCTGGTTGGGGTTATTAAGTGCCGGACGACTGCTTCAGTAAATATCATTGAAAAAGCATCACTTGCTTTCATTGTGCTGTCTACATGGGTGGTTGCTATCGTTAACCCAAGTATTTTAGGCATGATTGAGGCAGTGGGCGCTCCAATGATTGCTGCGATTCTATTTTTAATGCCCGTTTTTGCGATGCATAAAGTTCCTGCAATGGCTAAGTATAAAACATCACTTCCTGTTCAAATTTTTACGGTTATATGCGGCTTAGCTGCTATCAGCTCTGTTCTTTACGACATATTTTAACAGCTCTATCCATTCATAAACTATGACAAAAGCTTCTAGGTATAGAAGCTTTTGCAAAGGAATCAATATGATTAGTGTTTTCGATATTTATAAAGTGGGTATTGGACCTTCAAGCTCTCATACCGGCGGACCAATGAAAGCAGGAAAAGAGTTTATCGATGAGTTACGTTCGAAAGGCAAGCTTCGAGAAATCACTAGAATTACTGTTGATTTATATGGCGCACTGTCACTCACAGGAAAGGGTCACAACACAGATATAGCCATTATTATGGGTCTAGCGGGTAATCTACCGGAAGATGTCGATATCGAAAGTATCCCCAGTTTTATTGCACGGCTGGAGAAAAGTGAAAGGCTTCCTGTAGGCATGCACTGTCATACGGTGTCCTTCCCTTATAATAAAAGCATCCACTTCCATAATACAAATTTGAAACTGCATGAAAATGGCATGCAAATCCACGCATGGATAGAAAACGAGAAAGTGCTCTCCAAGACTTACTATTCTATCGGAGGCGGATTCATTGTTGATGAAGAAAATTTCGGCAAACAAGAGGAACAGTTAGTAAAAGTTCCTTATGAATATTCTACAGCTGAAGAATTGATTAAACATTGTAAAACTGAAGGATTATCGATTAGCTCTTTAGTGTTAGAGAATGAAAAATCGCTGCGCCCAGACGGTAATATTCAAGCTCAGTTTACTCATATCTGGAAAACGATGCGTGAATCTATGGATCGCGGTATGAATACCCAAGGGGTACTACCAGGACCAATGCGGATCCCTCGTCGTGCTGCTGCGCTTTGCCAACAACTTGTGGCTTCTGAATCTACATCTAATGACCCTATGGCTGTTATTGATTGGGTCAATATGTTTGCTTTTGCAGTGAGCGAAGAAAATGCATCTGGAGGCCGAGTTGTCACAGCACCTACTAATGGGGCTTGCGGTATTGTCCCAGCAGTAATTGCTTATTACGACAAGTTTATCCATAGAGTTACCGAGAAAGACTATATGCGTTTTCTGGCGGCATCTGGGGCTATTGGTGGGTTATTTAAACAGAATGCTTCCATTTCAGGAGCGGAAGTTGGCTGCCAAGGAGAGGTTGGAGTTGCCTGTTCAATGGCTGCTGCTGGGCTTGTTGAGTTATTGGGTGGTAGTCCTGAACAAGTATGTATCGCTGCAGAAATTGGTATGGAACACAACCTGGGACTGACTTGCGACCCTGTATCTGGAAGGGTGCAAATACCTTGCATTGAACGTAATGGAATTAACGCAGTAAAAGCGATTAACTCTGCACGTATGGCACTACGTCGTTCTTCAGATCCTCTCGTGTCTCTTGATAAAGTCATCGAAACAATGATGGAAACAGGTAAGGATATGAACTCTAAATATAGAGAAACCTCTTTGGGTGGATTAGCTATCAAAGTTCTTTGCTGATGTTAAAAATATTAGATGCAATATTTATTGCTGGTAACTTTATATGATTTTATTTTAATTAAAAAATAAAAACCAAAAACAAAACCAGCTCTATATTTAATTTAATATTATTTAAGAGTTTAAAAATACGAATGAGCTCATATAAAAAACTTTCGCTTTCACAATTCGTTCAGATTGAAACGGAATAATATTAATTTAAAAGCATCTAAATAATCATAGCTACTGCAATTGTTGTGACTGTTTATTTCATGCATTTGTAAGATGAGAAGTAACCGGCTCATCTTTTTAATTAACGATGCCTAATTAACACCCTTAACCTTTAGCATTAAAACTTAATCCTCGTAATGGATATTTAAAGTCACAAACAACTTTAACCATCTATTCAATTCATACATAAGTTGTAGTTAACGCTTAGTTAAATACAATCTTTATTTTATCTATTAATAAATATATAAGAAGT
>CAXBKC010000395.1:0-4188 GCA_963975615.1 uncultured Oleiphilus sp. | reverse complement strand
CAGGCTCTTGGTATTCACCGATGGCTGCTTCGATATTAATAAACATTTTTTGCCAACCAGGCCAGAAAGAAGAGAGTGGCTGAGTACTGCTAAATGATGCGTTATTCAGGGTAAATACTGCAGAAGGATATTTCTCAACCATATAAGGGTGCTTTGCAGCAATTTTAAGCACAAAGTCGAGATCCGATGGACCAAGTGTTTCCTTATCTGGCAACCCTATAGATGAAAGTACTTCACGTCGAAAAACAATACCTGTCCAGGTAGGGGACATCCCCTTAAGGATTTTCATAATTCCGTCAGGTGGTGAAAAAATACCTTCTCGAGGCCAATTATCTACTCGGGCATCCCAGATTTTATTTTGCCCGTCGACATTAATTGTAATGCCAGCCCAAAACATGATTTCAGGGTTTATCTCCAATGCTGCAAGAGCTTTTTTATAAAACCCAGGAAGCAGGTAATCATCATCTGAGAGAATTGAAAAGAATGGTGAATTAACGGTTCGAAGGCCAAACTCAAAATTGTCAGTGGCCCCAATGTTATTTTCATGTTCGTGGTAGTTAACTTGTCCTTGCGAACCTTTAAAAGATTGAACGACATCAGCGGTGTTGTCCTCTGAATGGTTATCAAATATAGACACCATAAGTCCGTTTACATCTTGTTCAAGCGCACTTTCAATTGCTCTTTTAAGACCTACTGGTCGACGAAAGGTTGGAATTATGGTTGTGATGACAGGGAAAGCGTAGTCTGTCTTTTTATTGAGTATATTATGCATTTCCAATGAGCCTACTTTCGTTAATTGTTATATGCTAACTGTAATATAAGATTGTATCAGAAGGGTAATGAGTTTATTGAAACGAGTTGAGAATATTAAATTGGTAAATTTTGTTTTAATTCTCACGATTTGATTATCGTAAAACACACTATTAATACTTAAGGTTTAAAAATGAAATGCGCAGTGAAATTGGGCTTAGTTATAAATGACTCAGATAGTTATTTAGAATAATCAGATATACCTAGTTCTCATTGGTCATAACAAAATCCGCTGAAGTGCTATTTCTCGAGCTTTAACATAAACATTGTTTTTGCCTATTTTAGAAGAGCATCTATTATGAATAAAGTAGCTTGAGCGGGTTGCTAAAGCTGACTGAACCTTGTTTGAATTCAGATTTGGCAACCTATAGCAAAACCTGTATGAGGTAAATATGAGCACGGATAACGATTGGGAAAAATGGGGTGCAACAGATCCTTACTTTGGTGTCTTGAGTAGTGAAAAATTTCGCAAGAATAAACTTAATGAATCCATTAAGAAGGAGTTTTTTGAAACAGGAATTGCGCATGTTGAAAGAGTTTTTCAGTTAATTCATGATAACTTTAATCAAGAATGCAAACCGAAGCGTGCTCTCGATTTTGGTTGTGGTGTTGGTCGCCTTGCCTTGCCTTTCGCCGATCGTACAGATCAGACTGTGGGCGTTGATATTTCGAAATCCATGCTTTCCGAGGCTTTATCTAATGCCAGGTCAGCAGGAATTAGCAATGTTGAGTTCGTATTATCTGATGATGGTTTTACAAGGCTCAAAGGAGAGTTTGACCTAGTTCATTCCTATATCGTGCTACAACACATACCGTGGTCGCGTGGAAGAAAAATTCTGCAACAACTTGCTGACAGAGTATCGCCAGGTGGTTATCTTGCTGTGAATTTGTTTTCTTATTCAAATGTCTCTGGCTCAGTTAGAGCCGCCGTTCGTCTTCGTTATTTAATTCCACCATTGAACTGGCTGAGAAATATTCTTAAGCGTCGTCCCATTTTTGAGCCTGCTATGCAGCTTCATATTTATGACATAGACAAAGTTATGAGTGATTTGAAAGAGAGAGGATTTGATGAACCAATTTGTTGCAACGAGGCTGGCATAGATGAGTTTGAAGGTGTTTTTTTGCTGGCACAACGTAAACGGACTTCCTCTACGATAAAAAATTCTTAAGGATAGTAAGTTGGAATTTATATTGTTCTGCAGCCATATTCTGTTATCAGAACCTGAAATAGTTAACCAACGGCGTCTGGATTATTTGCTTATTTTACCTTGGGATTTTGCCGTTGAAGTGGTGCAACAGAATGCAAAATATTCAGAAAAAGGAACTAGAACTATTACGGTGATACCGAATTTGGGATTTCTATGACTGGGGTTGTTTTGCTTACGGGAGCCACGGGTTTTGTCGGCCGTCAAGTATTGAGGGTTTTGTTTGAGAAAGGTGTTCGAGTTCGACTTGTAACGCGAGCCGAAAATTTTAATCAGATCAAAAACTACGGCACCTTCGAAAAGGTTATCTATACTTCCGATTTGTTTTCTGAAAATTCCGATTGGTGGGCTGAGGCCTGTCAGGGTATTGATGTCGTCATCCATGTAGCATGGTATGCAGAGCCTGGAAAATACCTTCAATCTCCCTTCAATCTTGATTGTTTGGTGGGAACGTTGATGCTATCAAAGGGGGCCGCTCAAGCTGGAGTTAGGCGTTTTATTGGTATTGGTACCTGTTTTGAATATGATCTATCTGGCGGTTGGTTATCTGTTCAAACATCATTAGAACCGGCCTCGCCATATGGTTCTGCCAAGGCAGCTGCATTTATTGCACTTAACCATTTATTGCCAATTCAAGCGATCGAATTCGCTTGGTGTCGACTATTTTATCTCTACGGTGAGGGAGAAGATAAGCGTAGATTGGTTCCCTATTTACGTAGCCAGCTAATTGCTGGTGAACCAGTCGAGCTGTCGAGTGGTGATCAGATTCGTGACTTCATGGATGTCAGCGAGGCAGCTAAAATGATTGTTGATGTTGCTCTTGGTCGTGAGCAAGGTCCAATCAATATTTGTTCCGGTTTGCCTGTCACAATACGCCAGCTAGCAGAGCAAATAGCCGATGAATATAAGCGCCGAGATTTGCTTAGATTTGGTGTAAGGCTTAATAACCCATTAGATCCTCCTTGTGTTGTTGGGATCCGTCAGTAGGTAATCCATGAGTAATAAATTAAAAGCCCGAGAACTTTATCGTTTGGATCAGTTGCCAATTTTCCAGAATCGAATGTATCCAACTGAAGCAGAAGCGAAAGCTTGCCCAAAAGGCGATATGTTACTGGTTGAAGACCATCAAAGCGGCCTTATTTACAATGCAAAATTCCGTCCTGAATTGATGAATTATGACGGTTGCTATCAAAACGAACAAGGCGTAAGTCAATTCTTTCGCGAACATCTTGATTCAGTTACTACTATAGTTGAACGTTGTCTTGGTAGTGAATCAATAGTAGAAGTTGGATGTGGTAAGGGGTTTTTTCTGGAAATGTTATTAGAAAAAGGCTTTGATGTTACTGGATTCGATCCAACTTATGAGGGAAACAACCCTAGAGTCAGGCGGCATAACTTTGAAATAGGTGTAGGCATTCAGGCAGGGGGGCTCATTCTGCGCCATGTATTAGAGCATATTCAAGATCCGTATAATTTTCTTGTAGAATTAAAGGCAGCCAATGGTGGAAAGGGTAAAGTTTATATTGAAGTTCCATGCTTTGATTGGATACTCAAGCACAGTGCTTGGTTTGATATATTTTATGAGCATGTGAATTATTTTCGATTGGCTGATTTTCAAAGAATGTTTGGTTCTCTAATAGAAGGCGGTCGGCTGTTTGGAGAACAATACTTGTACATTGTTGCTGACTTAGAAACGCTTAGGCGACCTGAAATGGAACCAAATGATAGGGTTGATATGCCGGAGAGTTTTTCAAATAAACTTTCTGCGTCAAGCCAGGCTGCTATTTGGGGTGGGGCTTCTAAAGGTGTCATTTTTGCGCTACTTATGGAGCGTGCTGGACAAGCTGTAAACCTTGTGATCGATATTAATCCTGCAAAGCAGGGCCTTTATTTGCCTGCGACTGGATTGTTAGTGCACTCTCCGAATGATGCTCTTGCGACTTTATCTAAAGGTTCAATCATCTACGTGATGAATTCCAACTATTTAAACGAAATTAAACAAATGTCAAAAAACTTATTCCATTATATCGAGATTGATCATGAATGATTTTCAAAAGGAAGTGGCAGAGAGAATTACCGCTATATCAATAGATAAACACCTCTGTGAAACCGCTTCGGCATTCGCTGAGGCATCAACAGCTCCTAAGTATTCTTATAACTTTTCATGGCAAGG
>CAXBKC010000394.1:0-4202 GCA_963975615.1 uncultured Oleiphilus sp. | reverse complement strand
ATAAGCGACCACGCCAGCATTGAACTCAATGGCATCTTGTTCAATACCATCTGAAAATATCACCCCGTTTTCAGGCATTTTTGATGCCATAGAAAAACAAGATTGATTTGAAATTTGACCAAAAACAAGTTCGCAACCGGTTTTAACTGAAGGAAATGGCTCCCTAACGGAGTAATAGAGATATGGGCTTGCCCACGGAAAACCTTCTGTAAGTTCACTCTGTATTGGCTGATTTGCGATGCCCCTAGCGCCTGCCAGAATGCTTTTAAACCAACCCGTAGATCCCAGGCCAGTACTAATGATCACACCGCTTGAACTTTGCTCTTCATGTTGCTCATTAATGGATAATGTATATCGTGCGGATGAATGTGTTTTCGGACCAATAAAAATATCGTTTACCGCTAATAGAGTCTGACCTAAATTGGTGTTCACTTCAGCCATGGAAATGTTGTCAGTGGTGACAACACCGCTTAAGGTTTGTAAAACAATATCTTTCAGCTCCCCTATCAAAAAAGGTAGCAGTTTACCTTCATACACTGATGGCATTGGATTAATGGCAATAACAGGTTGCCCATTAAGGTACTTCAAAGTATTAGCGACCAAACCATCTTGTCCAATCACTATAACAATGTCGTCTGGTGAAAATAGGTAAGTAGACAATACACTTCGTTCAAGTAATTGTACGCGGCTAATCGTTTTAAGATAATCAACAGCAATATTGATTACATTAGTGTAAAGATGATTTTCTTCTTCGTAGTCGGTAAATGACTCACCTAAATGCTCAAGATAAAACTTAGCTTGGCCTAAAGTACAATATTTTTGCTTAAGTTCTTCAAGCCGAGTTTTGCGAGTCACTACCACCATTTTTCGGTTTGAAATCATCCGCGGCCCCCATCTTGTCGACTAGTTAACGCCAATAATAAATCAGGTGAGAGATTTAGATTGCCAATCTTATTGTCCCCTTGAGTCAAATTTTCGATTGCCTGTGCAATCAATTGCTCTGGCTTCATGCCACTCATACTCATGACTTTAAGCTTTTCAATATCAATATTTTGATAGGCTTGCATCTGCACTTGTATTTTATATGCTTGCACATCTCCACGTGCCCTTTCGTTTGCAGCATTAATGGTAACTAACTGCTCTAATTGCTTCTCATCTTCTATTTGAGCTTGGATGGTTTCTTGATTAATTTTAAATTGTTGTTGCTTTCGAAGTCGCACAGCTTCTAACTTCGATGTTTCAAGATCCTGCTGTTTCTTTTGAATCGCTTTTTCTGTCTCTAACTCAGACTCTTTAACACTCTTTTCTTGCTCAATACTGGCTAGACGTCTTGCATAAATTGCCGAGTCGGCTTCTTTCAACAAACTTTCTCTAATTTCCGCCTCTAGTGCCTTGCCTGTTTCTGGTGTTGGTTTGATTGCGGTGAGTGATACATCCGTAATCTCAACCCCTAGACTCGTAATAGCGTCAATACTACCCAGTCCTTGTTTAAGATCTAACGTCAGTTGTCGAGCGCATGTTAATGCATTTTTTAACGTCATAGACTCAATATGATTACGCAGTAACACTTGTACCGCTCGCTGAACACGTTCGTCTAATTTTTTAGGGTCATCAGAAACATACTGCCCTGTAGGCTCAATAGTAAAATTGAGCATTTTTGCTGCCTCACGTGGTTTTTCAATCCGATAAGTAATTTGTCCCTGAAGACTTAATTCTTGGAAGTCTGCCGTTTGTAGTCTGAAGACAAAAGGGAGTTCTTTACTATTACTTGGAATAGCAACCAATGATGAGCTTGGCGCATAGTAGAAAAAACTAACTCCTACGCCTTCTTGAATAACATTGCCTTTTTGAAATAGCATCAAGTGTGTAGATGGATCTGCTTTTATATATTTTAAACCAAACATAACAACCTCCAATTAATGTCTCTTTGACACAATCATTATTGTCCCAGGGACATTATTGTGTCAATGTTTATTTTTAATTGACGAAACACTGACGAATCACTAATGTGTCGTAAAGACATAAAGAGGTTGTGATAAATAGAAATGACTGAAGAATACGATATCAACCAGTTCAAAAACCCATTATTTACCGTAGATAGCGTGCTATTTACCGTAAAAGAAGCATCATTAAAAGTACTTATGGTGAAGCGTGCTAACCAACCATTTATAGGTTATTGGGGATTACCTGGCGGGTTTGTCGATATTGATATTGATGAAACAACGGATAAAACCGCACTGAGAAAGCTCAAAGAGAAAACCAGTGTTGAGCCGCTGTACATTGAACAACTACAAGCATTTTCAAGCAAAGATAGAGATCCTAGAGGCTTCAGCGTTACCTTGGTTTATTTTGCATTGATTGCTGAACAAGATGTGTCATCGCATATAGACACGGTTGAAGACGTGCAGTGGATTGATGTTAATCAATTAAAAAGCTTATCCATTGCTTTTGACCATCAATACATTATTGAGCAAGCGCAACTGCGCCTTCAACAAAAAGCGTTATATTCCATGGTCCCCGTATACTGCTTGCCTGAATATTTTACGATTGGACAACTCAAAACCGTTATTGAAACAATTATCGGTAAATCGATTCAACGTAAGAGCTTAATTCGTCGTATTGAAGCTTCTGAAATGTTTGCAACGATAGATGAAAAAGTTAAATCCGGTGGCCGTTTAGCCCAACTTTATAAAATAAAACCAGATGTAGACATTGTTAACTTTGAGCGGAATTTAAGTGTTTAAGGATAAGATAAAATAATGCTTATATACATCGACATGGATGATGTGCTCTGTGATTATACCGCCGCTTTTCATCAAGCTATTAATCTGACACCATCCATTGCATTTCCGCAGTCACAATATGGTTTTTACGCAAATCTAACACCTATAATAGGTGCCATCGAAAGTGTAAATACCCTGATCAAATCTGAAAAATTTGACCCTTATATTCTCACGGCCCCATCGAACAGAAATCCACTGTCATATACAGAAAAACGAGTATGGATAGAAAAATATTTTGGCATCGCCTTCACAGAAAAGTTAATTATCTGCGCGAATAAAAGTCTTCTAAAAGGGGATATATTGATAGATGATCAATTAAGTGGCAGAGGACAAGATAAGTTTGATGGGCAATTAATACATTTTGGATCGACAGCATACCCAAACTGGAAAAGCATCATGAATACACTCAACACAATTTTAGCTAGGCATAATAACAAATAAGTCAGCTAACAAGACATACCGTACAGTCCTTGCCCATTTAGATAAACGAGTATTGTCTGGCTGTATTATCATGACAAAAACTCTAATCGACAACAGTAGTTTAGCGTTCAACGATATTGAAACCCCAAATGAGTCTCTACACATAAACGGCATTAATGCTTGTCTAGCCAATCCAACGCTAATGGCCACAAAACCTGGGACTTACTGCTAAAAAATTTCATATGACCGATTTCTGATAATTCATGCTCACTTGGCGTTAATGTTAAGGTTTGACCATTAAGCTTGAGAAATACCGACATCATGTCTGCTATGTTGGCATGATTAGCAATGTCATCATCTACCGCATTAACCCACAATGACGGCAATGTCAGTTCGTCATAACAATGTTGATACACGGTTTTACCAAAAGCCGTTTTTACATACCCTTGCCCATTACACCATTGTTGCCATTGCTTAGCCACGGCCTTTGGTAATGGCTCACCCATGCCAACCCATTGCGACTTAGTATGACCAAACAAGGTATTACTCAAAGGTATAAAAGCATTCATAAAAAAGTGTGCTTGTACCAGATAAGACAACTTCATGTTTCGTAGTTGTCCAGAAGAACAGGCAAAATTGAACATTGAACTGATGTCCATTGCATTGTGCATTAACCCAATCAGTTGGCCACCAGCACTGTGCCCTACTAAGTGATATTGTGTTTGTGGAAATATCGTTTTTAAATGTTCCAATACCGCAGGCATGTCTTTTTGGCCCCAACACTGTAACGACGCAGTACTCTGGGCAACAGGTCCTAATAATGATCCGCCAATGCCTCGGTTATCAAAGGTAATAACACCATAACCATTATTGGCAAGATAGTTGGCAAAGTTAGCGTAAAATTGTCTTTTAATGCCCGTAGCGGGCGCCATCATCACAGCACCTTTTACGGTGGTTGTTGGCTCATAAATGGTGGCAGCAAGTTCCATACTATCACTG
>CAXBKC010000393.1:0-4212 GCA_963975615.1 uncultured Oleiphilus sp. | reverse complement strand
GTGAGCATATGTTATTAACACTCGAGCCGCGTTTAGAAGAACTGGTCGATGAAATTATGCGTAAGCGTCACCGTACGTTATGGCAGAATTTACCGAAACCGCTTAAGCAAATTGCTTATTCCAGAGTGAAAGAAGAATTACCCAAAGTGGTTGATAACTTAGTGGCAGATATTGCCCCGAAGATTGAATCTCTTTTCGATTTAAAAGCGATGGTAATTGACCATTTAGAAAAAGATAAAACATTACTGAATAAAATCTTTTTAGAATGCGGCGAAAAAGAATTCTCGTTTATTGTCAAAAGCGGCTTATGGTTTGGTTTTTTGTTTGGTTTGCCACAATTATTGCTTTGGTACTTCTTTCCTTACCCGCTTATTTTACCTGTTTGTGGTTTTTTAGTTGGCTGGGCGACAAACTGGCTCGCACTAAATATGATTTTCCGACCAGTTGCACCATTCAAGTTTTTGGGTGTGACAGTTCATGGGCTTTTTTTAAAACGACAGGACGAAGTCTCAGACTCTTTTTGTGGCATTATTACTGAAGAAATTCTGACAGTAGAGTTAATTGTTCAAGCGATGTTGACAGGTAAAGAGGCGCCTAGAACACGAGCCATTATTCAAAGACATTTTGAGGACTTAGTTGATGAGGCAATTGGTGTTATTAAACCTTTGACTCAAGCTGCTATGGGGCCAAAAGGCTTCGCTGATTTGAAGCAAGACGCTGGCGAAAAAGCGATAGACTTATCTACTCAAACGTTGAAAGACCCCTTGTTTAACTTAGAAAGAGCACGCGTAGTTAAAGAAATCATGTCTGAACGCATGAAACAATTGCCTTCTGAAGAGTTTCAGGATTTACTGCGCCCCTGCTTCCAAGAAGATGAAATCAAACTGATTATTATTGGTGGCATACTTGGCGCCCTTGCCGGGATCGGACAAATCGCATTTATTTTCGGACAATCATTACTGAACACATGAAACTCACAACTAACCAGCTTCAAACTCAATTTCAAACCTTAAAAGATAATAGAATTTTTGAGTTCTTTGTTATCTTCATCATAATCATTTCTGCTCTTGAGATTGGTGCAAAGACCTATGCGCTTTCTGATAATGCCTTAAGGCTAACTCAGTTTTTAGATATCTTTATTACCCTATTCTTTTTAGTGGAAATTGTGATTCGTTTTATCGCCGAAGCGAATAAAAAGGAATTCTTCAAAAGTGGTTGGAATGTCTTTGATACCTTGGTGGTATTGATTAGTTTAATTCCAATTAACGACTCTGAAATGGCCTTACTCGCCCGACTGGTCAGAGTATTTAGAGTTTTGCGAATGATCTCTGTCGTGCCGGAGTTACGTATTCTTATTAACTCCTTATTGAAAGCGATGCCACAGCTTGGTTATGTCATGCTGTTAATGTTTATTATTTTTTATATTTACGCAGCAGTGGGAAGCTTTTTATTCCAGGAGATTAACCCAGTATTGTGGGGCAATATAGCCATTTCGATGCTGACTCTGTTTCGTGTGATGACTTTTGAGGATTGGACAGATATCCAATATGAAACAATGGAGGTGTACCCATTAAGTTGGATTTACTACCTTACCTTCATTTTTCTGACAGCGTTCGCTTTTTTGAATATGGTAATTGGTATTGTGGTTAATGTGATGGAAGATGAGCATGCAAAAGCTCGGGCCCTAGAACACGAGGGTGAACCAACCTTAGCTGATTTAAAGTCTGAAATCAGGGAGCTTAAAGTAATGATACAAGAGCTAAAACGATCATAACTTGTATCAATATTTATTAGTCGAATATATTTGAAATTCAAGAGAATAAATCATGTTAAAAGAAGTTCTTGCTGAACCTAGTCGTAAACAAATTGAATTTACCAAGCGAGAAAGAGAGATCTTGAAAGCCGCAATCAGTTTATTTGAAGGGCCAAGATGGGAAACAGTTACGGTTGAGCAAATTTCTAAAAAAGCAGCTATTGGCAAAGGCACAGTCTATAAGCACTTTACTTGTAAAGAAGAAATTTATGCGAATATCGCGACAGATTTTTCCAAACATATTTTAGATGCCTATGGTGTTATCGACTTTGGATCTCAACTAGATGACAAAGCAGTAATCGATTCGATTCAGAAGCTTATTCGTATTTCATTTGATTTGTTTTTGAATAACCCTGTTGAAGCTAAAATGTCTTTTTACTGTAAGCGGGCTGATTTTCGTGAACGCCTGACTGATGATATACGGCAGCAATTTGAAGAGTTGGATACGCAGTTTGAGGTTTATATTGGTGCTATTCTTCAAAAAGGTATCGAAATGGGGTTGTTTCCAGCGATGCCTATTGAACACTTAATGATGGGTTTGGAAGCGACCTTTGACGGCGCGATAGGTATGATTTGGAATGGCGATATAAATTGTTTGTCTGTGACAGATCAAGAAACCTACGTAAATATTATTAGTGAGTTTATGATAGCCGGTTTAATTGGCTTGAAGAATAAACAGAAAGGGTCGGTTTAGAAGGTTGTAAATCAGTTTAATAAAACTGAAAAAGTCTATAAAAAATGCTAAAAAGGGTACCGCATTCCATGCGACACCCTACAATTAGCGCTTCCGTTACTAATCCATTAGTCAACTCTATCCCTAATCTTCCTTGACAGTCCTTGTTTTGCGTCTATCCCTGGTTTTCCTTATTCCTAGGCTAGTCCTTAGCTAAGAGCTATCTTGCTCTATAATCCTTGAATCCGAACACATTCCGTATGTGTGTGTGTCCTTGCGAGAAACATAATACGAAAGTCACTGAGCGAATAAAAGAAGATATAACCCAAAGCTGTGTAAGAGATATCTCACATAGCTTTCTATGACGCTGTTTCTTCGCTTTTCTCTAGAGCTTTTTCTTGAAACAAGGCAAATTGAACTTGTTTTCGAGACCAATCAACATTCTTTAAATGTACTTTAACAATTTGATCCAGCTCGAATGATCTTCCTTTCGATGTTATCAGCAAGCGTTCTTGATTAAAGCTATATTTGCCTTCCATTTCTTTAGTAGAAACAAAACCTTCAATACCATTATCGATTAGCTTAACTTGAAACCCTGTTGAAAACACACGTAAGACGGTCGCGTCAAACGTGCCTTGCTGTTTTGCAATAAATTGGCACTTAAGCCATTGCTCTGTATCATTTACTGTATTGCGAATTGCTTGAGTTGCTTCTGCAAGTTTAGTTAGCCTTGAATGATCAATAGGTTCTTTTTTTCCTTGGAGTAAGGCGGATATTTGGCGGTGAATTAAGTAGTCCTGCGCTTTTCTTAGTGGTGATGTAAATGTTGTGTATTGCTTAAGACCCATCCCAAAATGAGGCTTAGCTTCCGATGCTAAGACACTCTTATCTAGCTGTCGTGAGATCAGTAATTGTAGTGGGTTGAGTTCATCTGATGCGGAAACTGTTTGAACTGTCTGAACAAATCCCTCTAATTCTGAAATAGCATTAGCTTGGTAGCCTGGTAGGCTTTCAGTTAATACTTTATTGACTGCATCTAGTCTATCGCTTCGTAAACCTTGGTGTGTCACAAAAATACTAGGGACGGCCTGTTTTACTAGGAAATCAGCAATACACCGATTCGTTGCAACCATCGCTTCTTCGACAATTTTATGTGCTGGTGTGGTCATTCTGATTTTAATATCTGAAATTTTCTGTTGCTCATCAAGCTCTAGGAAATAATCTTTGCGATCAGCTTGAACCAACGCTTTTGTTTTTCTTGAGTTTAGTAAGGTATCCGTTAGTAGTTTTAACTCTGTCAGCATGTCACTTAGTTCTGGGCTAATATTTGCTGAAGGTGTTTCATAGTGATGGCTAAGTTCAGAGTAGCTAAACTTCTTTTTCGACTTAATAGCTGCTTCAACAATACTGTAATCAAGAAGTTCACCTGTAGGGCTTACATCTATTTGAACAACTTTTGCTAACCGAAGAGCGCCTTCTTTCAATGAGCATAAATCTCCTGCAATTTTATCAGGTAACATGGAAATATGCTGTCCTGGAAAATACAGTGAACTCGCGCGCTTTAGTGCTTCTTTTTCAATTTCTGAGCCTTTTTGGATGACAGCACTTGGGTCTGCAATAGCGACATTTAGCTTCCAGCCATTATCTGTTTTTATGACATGTATGGCATCGTCTATGTCTACTGTAGAGTGAGAGTCGATAGTGATGAAGCTCAGTTCTGTCAGGT
>CAXBKC010000392.1:0-4218 GCA_963975615.1 uncultured Oleiphilus sp. | reverse complement strand
CGATAGGGATATCATACCTAATAGCATTTTCTAAGGCTATTTGGGTAATATTCACACTAAAAGATGTGCCCATAAATACAATCTTGTCTGCATCAAGCATTCTATCTTGTGCTTCTGAAATCCGATAAAGCTCTGTGTAATATTCATCAAACAATAGTACGTAGGGTTTGAATGACAGGTTTAGTTCTGGTCGTTCGGTTTTAGAGTTAATTTTGAATACTTCAAACAAAGCCTGCTTTAATTCTGGACTGCTCTGATCACTCTCTAAGTGTATTTTATGTTTTAGTGTATCCCAAGGCGTTTCGATAATATCGACAATAGGGCCTTGTTCATGAAAAAAAGTCATTTGATCGAGTCGGCCATGTATGGCGATGTAGTTTTTGTTTCCCGCCTTGCCATCGAGACCATCTATATTTTGAGTGATGAGATTTTTATCAGCAAGCCAGTGATGGACGTCGTTAGGGCCATGATGCCGGTAAACTGCAAAACGATGGTAGTACCAAGCTAAGAATTCAGCAGGATTTTCAGAGTACATGCGGCGTGTCGCCATTTGCATAGGGGTATAGTTTTGACTGCCGATGGTCCAAAAACCATCTTTCCCGCGAAAAGTAGGTATGCCGCTTTCGGCACTGACACCAGCGCCAGTAATATAAAGTGTGTTCATTGCCAACCTTAACTGAAACCTCCGTAACTTGCTAAGCTGTTGAAGCGACTAATGTCCAGCTTAACGGGTTTATGAATATGGTAGCCTTGTGAATAAGTGATGCCGAGTTCGATTAGTTTTTGTCTAATCTCTTCTGTTTCAACAAATTCAGCAATTGTTTCTATGCCGATTGCGGTCGCGACATCGCTAATTGATTTTACCATCGCTAAGCTGACGGGGTCTTCCGACAAGTTCTTAATAAACATGCCATCAATTTTAAGATAATCGACTTGAAGTTCTTTTAAGTAGGCATAGGATGAAAAACCGGTTCCGAAGTCATCGAGAGCAAAACGACAACCTAAGTCACGAAACTTCTCGATAAAATTATTGGTCTTGTCTATATGCGTAATCGCCATACTTTCAATTATTTCAAAACATATTTTTTCGTAGGGGACAGAGTAGTCCTTAAAAGCTTGCATTAAGAATAAAGAGAATGTGTCATCGCCGATACTTTTTGTGCTTAGGTTAATGCTCGCACATGCCAGTTGTTCCAGATGTTCAGGGTTTTGTTGTAGCCACGAAAAAAAGTGTTTAACTACCCATCGATCTATGTTGGGCATTAGGCTATAACGCTCGGCAGGGGGCAGGAACTGCTCCGGCGAACAAAGGTTACCTTGTTTATTAATTAAACGAATCATTATCTCATAGTGATAGCGTTTATCTTTAGTTTGATTGGATATAATATCTTGAAATACCAGAAAGAAACTGTCTTCATTAAGGGCTTGCTTAATACCTGAAACCCATTGCATTTCAAGCTGTCGAAACTCAAGCTCGCGATCTGACTCAACAAAGGTATGAACACGGTTTCTACCCTGATCCTTTGCTAAGTAGCAGGCTGTGTCAGCCATTACTACAATCTGTTCTACTGATTGGTGGAATGGGCAGAGTTCAACTAAGCCAATGCTGACACCAAGAGAAAAACGGTTACCTTCCCAAACGAATAGGAACTCTTCAATAGATTGCCTTATTTGTTCGGCAATATCTTGCGCGGTGATTAAGGTAGTGTTGTTCAGTAAAACGCCAAACTCATCACCACCTAGCCTCGCTATAATATGTTTTTTGTTGATTGAATCGACTTTACGATATAGCCGTTGGCTTAAGTTTTTTAATAGTACATCACCGGCAGAATGGCCGCATAAGTCATTAACAATTTTGAACTGATCCAAGTCTAAATACAGTAAGCAGGTAAGTTGCTTTTTTTCCTTTACTGCATTGAGTGCATCCATAATTGCCTTTTCAAAAGCCCTTCGGTTTACTAGGCCAGTCAATGGGTCATGGTTGGCTAAGTACCTTAGTTGATCCTCAGCCATCTTTCGTTCATTAATATTAATTAGCGTACCTTCAACAACCTCTTCACCCGTTTGTTGGTCGACGGTTAATCTAGCAGAAACATTTATCCAGTTATTGGCGCCTTCGCGGCGATTAATAATAGTCTCATGATCATTTACGCTGCCGTACTTGCGCAGCGCTGTAAGAAGCCTTTCAAAGCGTTCAGAGGTAAGGATAAATTTATGTTGAATGTTATCTCGAGAATTAAACTGCTTGAGGCTATTAATTCCGGTTAGTTTATAAAAAGCAGGGTTAGCAGATAAAAGCTGACCCTTAATGTTGAATGTAAATACACCCTCCAAGGCATTTTCATATAAGCTTTCAAAACGTCTTAAATGATTAATTGCATCTAACTGGGCGCGCTCTTTTGAATGACGCTCCATGTTAATTCGCTCAGCAAGCGCCAGAGATAAAATGAGGGTAGCGATTACCGCACCCATGTTACCGGCATATTCACTTAAAAAGCTCGACTCTATTAATGCGATGTTACTGGCAGACTTCAAAATAATGCCCAAGAAATAGATGCACCAAGCAAAAATAAAGTATCGGGCAATATTCCCACTATGTTTGATCATTGCTAGGCAAATCAAAATCACACTAAACATTGTGATTAAGGTGGTAAAGCCATTTAGCATTGCTGCATGCCTATAAGATAAAGCTAAAGACATGAGCGCAGAGCAAGCCGTTATAACCATTAAAAAGCTAATTCCAATTCGGACGTAACCTTTTTTCGGGATTGGGAGAAGGGTCTGAGTAAATAAAATTGTCGTAAAACATCCGACAGCAATAAAAAATACGGCAGATACTTGGTGCCAAGCAGGGGAGTTTGGCCAGAACCATTGGTAGGCGAAGCCATCTAAAGAACTGTGCACCCCTGTAGCGAATAAAATAAACACGCTATAAAGAAGATAGTTCTTATCTCGTAAGGTGAGAAATAAACAAAAATTGTAAGCTGCCATAATTAACATGGCGCTCAAGAAGCAACCGTAAAGAAACAGGAAGGATTGGGAATCTAATAAAAAATATTCTTTAGACCAAATAGAAATTGGCGCGTGTAATGTTCCCTGTGTTTCGATTCGGATATAAATGTCAGAAGATGTCTGTGGCTTTATATCAATCGGAAATAAAAACGTTGGGAAGTCAACGGGGCGTTGACCAAAGGCGAAAGAGTCGCCCGCTTCAAGCTCTTTAATAAGTATGTTATTTTGAACTTGATAAAGCTGGATCTTATCAAGCAATGCATACGCAATATGAACATAGAGTTCTTGTAATTCTGTGCCGGTATTATTTAAGGAAAGTTTGAACCAAAAAACACTATCAGAGAAACCAAAGTTTGCAGAGGGGTTAGGAATGGCTAGCCATTCTTCAGAGGTAGTAAAAATATTTTCTTTATGAAATATATGTTCTGAGTCTTCAATATACCGAATTTGAGTGTTAGGTGTAATTGATGAAAAAGAGTTATCTAGTTCAATTGGTTTAGCTGGGCTTGAATCATTCGCATAAGCGAGAATACTAAAAAAAGTAATCTGTATTAACAGGATAAGCTTTAAAATTATGTTATTCACTGTGAAAGCTCACGTCGAAATTTTTGGAGTGTATTATTAATTTTAAGCTGTTTTAGCCCTTTATTAAATAAAACTAGGTACCTATCATTTCCCGGAACTGCCCGACTAAACAGAATATAGTCTTTGCCTGAGTTGATAACCTTTTTGTTGAATGTTATTTCAGCACTTTCGTTTTTAGAAAAATACTTATTAAGTAAATAGTGGCCAGTTAATTTAGAAAGTGGTAATAAGTCGATTTCATCTTTTATTAAGCGCTTTAGATTTATGAGGTCATTATTGGCGACAGATACCCTTAGACGGTCATTGTCGGCCAGGTTCCAGAATTCTTCAGAGTAAGTGTATCCTCGGGTAGCGCCGATGCGAAATATAGAGAGATCGGTAAAGCGTTGCCAATGAAAGTAAGGCAAAGATTTTTTATGGAAGAAGACAAAAGAATCAGTTTCAATAATATCGCTATGATATAAGTCTCTCTGGCGGTTTTTGTTGGGACCCCAAAAGGAACTAGCATGAAATTGCCCGACCTTTGTTGCTTCTAGAGCGCGCTTCCACGGTAAATAATGAAACTTAACCTCAATGCCCGATAGTTCAAATGCGCTACTAACAACACGGTTAATATATCCT
>CAXBKC010000391.1:0-4228 GCA_963975615.1 uncultured Oleiphilus sp. | reverse complement strand
CCTAAAATGGATGGTTACACATCTGTACGTTTAATGCGTGAAAGTGGCATTAAGATACCGGTATATGCACTGACTGCGCACGCGATGAAGGGGGCAGAAGAAGAATGTTTGCAAGCTGGTTATTCCGGATATATGCCTAAGCCAATTGATATAGACCTATTGCTTAATCATTTAGCGAAGGAGTTAGGGGGGAGTGCAGAAGAAAATAAACAAGATTCTAAAATGCTCCCACTAAGTACAGATGAAGGGTCATCTGATAGTACTAAAGATAATTTAGTACCTATTTTATCCCCAGAGATTAACAATTCGGTTGAGCCAGTTGCTGAACCGCAGGCTTCAAGATTGCCTATTCGTTCTGCCTTATCGGATGGAACAAATAAGTTTCAAAAGCTAATAGATAAATTTATTGTTAGGCTTAATCAAAAGCAACAGGAAATACATGCAGTAATCGAAGTAGAGGACTATTCGGAGCTTGAAGATTTAGCACATTGGCTAAAAGGTTCTGCGGGTTCCATCGGCTTTCATGATTTTACTGAACCCGCTGCAGAACTTGAAAAAGCAGCTAGACTTAAAGATCATCATAGTATTGTTGAAATAATGACGGGAATTGACGCTTTGATTGACGCGATTACGGTAGAGCCAGAAAAAGAACTGACTCATACCGAAGAAAAAGATATGGACAAATCAAAGCCAAATCCTGAAAAAGATACTGAAATAAATGTTATTACATCAAGTTTATTGCAAAGCAGTCCTACTCTTAAGCCCATGGTAGAGAGATTTATACTTCGCTTGTCAGATAAGATTACTCAAATGGAAACGGCATTGAAAAATATGCAGTTTGGTGAATTAACAGACTTAGCGCATTGGTTGAAAGGTTCTGCCGGCTCCCTAGGTTTTCATGACTTCACGCTTCCTGCAACAGAATTGGAAGGCGCAGCGAAAACCAATCATGAAGAAAACTCTCAATATTGGTTAGAAGTTATTAAAGAATTATCTTCAAAGATTGATATTTCTGGCTAAGCATATAAAACGAACTCATATTTTCTTAATATGAGAACGATTTATTAGACTAAATATATTTAAACTATAGGTATTAAGGTGTGAGTGAACTAGAAGTACAACCCATAGATGAAAAATCACTTAATGGAACGTTTTGGCAAGAGATTTCTCTAGATTCACATATTAATGATGCAACCATCATGATGGTTGATGATGAACCTATTTTAATGGAGCTGTTACAAGCATTCCTTGAAGATCAGGGTTATTCTAATTTCATTACCATTGAAGATTCCACTAAAGCTATTGATGCTATGCATCAACTCCAGCCTGATATCCTTCTTTTAGATTTGAATATGCCAAATTTGGGAGGATTAGACATAATCAAGTTAATGCGTGCTGATAGTCTACTAAAGCGTTTGCCTATCATCGTTTTGACTTCGTCCACTGATGCTGAAACAAAGCTTCAAGCACTTGAATTAGGGGCAACAGACTTTCTGGCCAAGCCGGTCGATGCTAGTGAGTTAGCGCTTAGATTACGTAATACTCTGACTGTAAAAGCTTACCAAGATCAGTTAGCTTATAGTGATTCACTGACAGGTTTGTTAAATCGAAGTCGCTTTCTTGAACGATTAGAGTGGGCTATTAAAAGTGCCTCTCGAAGCCAAGCACAATTAGCTGTCATGAAGTTAAATGTGGACCGCTTTAAACAAATTAATGATGCATTAGGTCCTAAAGCGGGTGACTCTTTAATTATACAAATTGCAGATCGTCTATTGTCATCTCTAAGGGGAAGTGATGTCATCTCACTCTCTGGTAACGAGGGTTTATGGCAAAACTTCGCCAGAATTGGAGGCGATGAGTTTTCAATACTTTTTCCTGAATCTATACAGACAAATGATATCTCATATGTCACTAAACGCCTTTTAGAAGCGATAAGATTACCCTTTTCAGTAGAAGGGCAGGAAGTATTTGTTACTGCTAGTATTGGTATTGCTATATACCCGCTTGATGGACAGGATACAGATACCCTTACAAAAAATGCGAGTGTGGCGACAGAGTTTTCAAAAAAGCAAGGCCGTGATAATTATCAATTTTATTCAGAAGAAATAAACAAACAAGATAGAGAAAGGCTAAGCATTGAAACAGAGCTAAGGCGTGCCATTGAGCAGAATGAATTTGTATTGCATTATCAGCCTAAGCTTAGTGTCTCGCCCGAACGGGTGGTTGGTATGGAAGCCTTGATACGTTGGCAGCACCCAACAAAAGGTTTATTGTCTCCTTTTCATTTCATTCAAATTGCTGAAGATAGTGGATTAATCAATCTCCTTGGTGAATGGGTGATCCACGAAGCTTGTCGTCAAGTTAAGCAATGGCATGAAGAAGGGCTCGAAGGCTTGCAGGTCTCAGTGAATGTTTCACCTCAACAATTCACGGAGAAAAATATACAAGCTTCTATTGATGCTGCTGTTTCATCTGGACTTGATTTGCAATATTTAGAGCTCGAGATTACCGAAAGTATGCTGATGGGGGATGAAGAACGCTTGATCAAGGTTATGCAAAATATAAAGAATATCGGACCAAGACTTTCTATAGATGACTTCGGTACCGGCTATTCTTCATTAAGTTATTTAAAGCGCTTTCCTTTGGATGAGTTAAAAATTGATCGCGCTTTTATTATTGATATACCAGGAAGTAAAGAAGATAAAGCTATTGTGAAAGCAATTATAGCTATGGCGAAAAGTCTTGATTTATCTATTGTTGCTGAAGGTGTTGAAACAGTTGAGCAATTGAACTTCCTAAAAGAAACAGATTGCATAATTATTCAGGGTTTTTACTTTAGTAAACCATTGCCTGCTGAAGCATTCAAACGCTATGTTCTCGAAAAAAATACATAAAATAATATGAGTCTTGATATCACGTCGACACTTGTTATTATTTCTTTCTCATCGATATTGTGAATAATAACTAGCACCTCACGCTTCGTTTGATCGTATGCTTTAGATGGTTGCTTTATTCTAAGCCCTTGCCCAAAACAAACAAGCTACTCGCTATCAGTCATATTTAAATCCTTCCAAGCACTATTAACACTTGACCTGTGTTTTGGACATAGGTGTAAATTCCCAAAAACAGTTCTAAAACGACTTACTTCAATAACATGTAATCAGTGTCAAAACAAAAGGCTTACTTGTATTTATGGTTAATGCTGTTTCAGTTATTGAAAGCGATAGTATGAATAAAATGAAGGATTAAATGTATGAACGTTAAAGCAGCACAAGATTCTTGCCATGATACCCCTGTACAGAGTGACGACAAACAAATTAAAGATACGATAAAGCCTGATCGCAACAACCACCAAGAGTTGATCATCGAAGGCGCAGGTTGTGCGAGCTGCGTCGGCAAAATTGAAAGCGCATTAAAAACTGTTTCTGGTGTTACAAACGCAGAAATGAACTTTGCTCAGCGCACAGTAAGTGTTACAGGAAATGCGTTGAGTTCTGAGCTCATCCAGGCAGTTGAAAGAGCAGGCTATAACGCAAAAATTAGTGACGCGGCTAGTGATGATGAAGCTTTGAGTAATAAAGAAGCAGCGGATAATATCTATTACAAACGCCTGATGCGTGAAATGACTACTGCACTTGCTTTAGGTGTTCCTTTGATGGTTTACGGTCTATTTATTGGGGAAATGACAGTAAGTACGCTGACGGAGCAGTTTGTCTGGTTTGTTGTGGGTCTACTGACTTTAGGTATTATGTTCTTTTCAGGCAAGCACTTTTATATCGGTGCATGGAAGTCTTTTAAAAATCATTCTGCGAATATGGATACCCTGATTGCATTAGGTACCGGAACAGCCTGGCTTTATTCAATGGTAGTGGTTAGCGCGCCAGATATGGTGCCGGAAATGGCCAGACATGTTTACTTTGAAGCAACGGCTATGATCATCGGTCTGATCAACTTAGGGCTCGCTTTGGAATTAAAAGCACGTGGACGAACTTCTGAGGCGATTAAGCGCTTAATCGGCTTGCAAGCTAAAACTGCACGCGTCATTCGAGATGATAAAGAGTTAGACATCGCAATTGAGCAGGTTTTAATGAACGATATAGTACGCGTTCGCCCTGGTGAGAAAGTGCCTGTCGATGGTGAAGTCGTTGAAGGTCGAACAGCAATTGATGAGTCAATGTTAACAGGCGAACCTATGCCTGTTGAAAAAGCTGCAGGTGATGAAGTCGTT
>CAXBKC010000390.1:0-4232 GCA_963975615.1 uncultured Oleiphilus sp. | reverse complement strand
CCTTATTCTCAAGAATAAGCTGCCCGTAAACTACCAAAGTAAAGCAGTCCCCCAAGGCCAATAGATAGTCGATATCTTTAGCTTGATTTTCATCTGGACCTGCCTTTATTAGGTAGGCTTTAAATGCCGCAATCTGCTCTTGAAAGACATTCACATTGGGTAGATCAACGCTGTTGTAGGCAATATTATAATCATGAAACTGTATCTTCCCTAACCCTTTAGTTGGGCCTTGGTTGAATAAGAAATCATCATTGACTGCATCACCTCGTCTTGGCACTGCTGGGAATTCAGCAGGATTGAAAAAATAGTTTTTCATGAACTTGATGATCAATGCCATATTGACGTGCACAGTACCTTCAAGCTTTGGCAGCATACGAATTTCATGGGCGACTATTTCAAAAAATGGCTCTTTCTCGAAGCCTTTCGCCGCGATAATATCCCACAGGTGATTCACAACATCTTCACCTTGAGAAGTCACTTTCATTTTTACCATTGGATTAAATAACAAGTAACGACGATCTTCTGTCGAAGCGCTACGCATATAGTCGGTGGCACGCTCTGCAAATAGCTTCATGGCGCACAAACGTGCGTAGGCATCGGTAAACAATCTTTTAACGTGAGGGAAATCAGTGACATAGCTACCATATACATTGCGATTAGCGGCATGATCAATCGCCTCATAGAATGCATGTTCACACAAGCCGATGGCTCCAAAACCCAAATTGAATTTACAGACATTGATGGTGTTGAGCATGTTATCCCATGCTTTCGGGCCTATTTCCATAATGTCGGCATCAGTGATCGGGTAATCTTTTACCTCATATTCTGACACATAGTTTTGCTCATTAACGGTATTCTTAATGCAATTATAGTTAGGGTGTTTTGAATCCGCCGCAAAGAATACGTAGTCATCTGAGCCCTTCACTTTACCAAAGGTAGAAACAATCGCGGCTTCATTGCCGTTGCCGATATAATATTTATCACCGTTTGCTTTGTAGCTGCCGTCACCTTGTGGCTCAAGCATCATGTCTGATGAATAGATATCTGCACCGTGTTCTTTTTCAGATAAACCAAATGCAAACACTTCTCCATTTTGCAATAATTTAGCCGTTTTTTGCTTTAACCCTTCGTTGCTTCCCAGCCAAACTGGCGCTAAGCCGAGCATAGATACTTGAAAGGTATACCAGTAAGTTATGCCATAAAAAGCGGTAATTTCAGCGAAGGCAACATTTCGAGAGGTATCCCAACGTGAATTCTCTGCGCCATAACCTGAAGGTGTCATCAGTGTCGCCATCACTTGATTTTCTTTCATAAACTCGACAAATTCATAATTCCAGACTTTGTCGTGCCAGTCTTTTTTAATGCTTTTTAGGCCTTTGCTTTCCATAAAGTCGATGACTTTCTGCATTAACTCTCTAGTCTTAGGGTCTTGATATTCGATATTGTGTTTTTTAGGGTTAAATAGCATTTCTATTATTCCTCATATATTTTGTTTTTATTTAAATGAGCCTTATTGCTTATGGATATACCCATAATATGCAGTTCAAAAAACTAAATAGCTATTATTTTATAGCATTAATTACTATGGTATTCGAACGATGAAAACAGCTGTTCTGCGTAGGGTTTTATGTCAACAATTTCTGCATTCGTCTCAGATCTTCTAGAAAACTCGATGCTGATTAACACATTAGGTATTTCCTGATGCTCGCAAGCCAAGCCGATTAGGTCCACTATTATCGGCCCTTGAATATTTTTACCATGCCAGTCTTCAGCCTTATAGCTATAACCAACACATAATTTCCCGTATTTAGGCTCAAGCCATTCGTCACGATTAAGCAATATCCAACTTATTGAATTGAACTCCATTTGATTGGAAAATTTGAGCGCCCTAAGGTGCGACTCTGCATTTTTATACATGCCATATCGTGGCCCTCGGTTTAAAGCCACAAGGATTGAGTAATTATCCAGATCATTTAATTGAAATAGATGAATCTTATTACTTGTGCCATATTCGACGGCAGACCATGCTTTTTCTGTGGGAACTGAAAATGAAAAGCCCAAACCTGGAACTCGCTGGCCAGGAAGAATATTGGTCCTATCAAAACTCGCGCACGATGAAATGAGTAAGGTTAAAAATACAGAAGAGAGTTTTATCATTTATTACTTTCTATTATTAACGCCTAGAAATTACGGCCGATTAAAAGAAACTTTCTACAATGGTGGTACTTTCAAAGGTTTTTGTTAGTTTAAAACTATAGATAGTATTTCTCATTTGACTACCCTAACCAGTAAAACGAATCAATTGAACTTTATTATAATTCACCCTAACTAATCTTAAGCGGCTTGGAATCCACCTGAACAAGTCTCTATACTAAGCCCAGTGTCTTAATTTTTGTTGTCAGTAACATTACTTTTCTTACAAATACTTCGACGTACTGATGACAAGGTTTTTACTTGCACTTCATACTAGCAACAAGCCAAAAAATATCATTCAATTACTGAATTTTATACTTACTCACTAATTTTAAATAGGCGATACCATGACGCAAGCAACCCTCTGGATACTCATAGCAATTAGCACAAGCATTGCCTTCTTTTTACTATTTTATATTCTAAAGTTATGGCGAAAAGTAAAACAGCTAGAAGCAGCCAAGGCCGAAATAGAAAATAAACAAACAAAATCTTTAAATGATTTTAAACTTGAAGCGGGTGAAAGTATTAAAGTCATAGCGCAGTGTATGATCGATGAGCAAGTTGATTTATCTGAGGGCAGCATCCGTATCAAAGTATTACTTGATCATATCGCCCCTGAGCTACATGAAAACTCAACTTTCAGTATTTTTTCAAAAATGTATGCTGCAACTGAACATATGCCAACTCACGAAGCTCGTAAACAAGCGGATAAAGAACTGATTAGAAAACTTGATAAGGAACGACATATTCTAGAAAAGGAAAATAAAACAGACATCTTAAATGCAGCTAAAGCTTTATTACAAAATGGCATTTAAAGAACATTTACCTCAAACTAGGTGTCGAGAACAGAAGTTCGGCGTTAATGTTGGCATATAAAGGATCACTTAAGGCGTAAAGTTTACTATGACTTAGCCTAATTTTCTGGATTGTATAAACGCCGAAAAATATCTAATCCCCAAGAGCCATAAACCGATATCATGACGAATAAAACATTAAGTCTTAAAGTAAAAAAGAATAACAATACAAAGTCAGTAGATGAAACTGCAAAAGAAGCTTTCAGTGATGACCCACAAAAGCGTTTTTTAAATGGTGTAGCCGTCCACCCATCTCCTTGCATACACTTAGAGTTAGGTTCTCAGGAACTCACCACTCGTGCTATTGATTTAATTACACCAATCGGCATGGGTCAGCGAGGTCTGATTGTAGCGCCACCAGGCTCAGGCAAAACAACCATTTTAAAGCATATTTGTCAGGCGGTTGGAAAAGCCTACCCCGAGATAAAGCTTTATGCCTTACTCATTGATGAGCGACCAGAAGAAGTAACTGACTTTAAACGCAGTGTGCCTGCAGAAGTTCACGCATCATCTTCTGATGAAAGCTATGAGCAGCACGTACGTGTCGCTAATGACCTTCTTAAAATTGCCTGCCGTGAAGCTGGCGAAGGCCATAATGTCATGATTGTCATCGATTCACTTACAAGGCTAACGCGAGTACATAATGCAGGACTAAAGAGCAGCGGTCGCACCATGTCGGGCGGAATTGATGCTAGGGCGATGGAATTACCTCGTAAGCTGTTTGGTGCTGCTAGAAAAATTGAAGACGGTGGTTCACTTACTATTCTCGCCACCATACTCGTAGATACTGGAAGCCAAATGGACCAAGTAATCTTTGAGGAATTCAAAGGCACAGGCAATATGGAAATCGTATTATCACGCGAGGCTGCAAGTCTTAGAGTATTTCCTGCAATAGATATTGCTAAAAGTAGCACCCGTCGTGAGGAACTTCTTATAAACCCGAAAGATATTGAAAGCGTCAGATCTTTACGAAGAGGGCTAACTAACCTTAAGCCTGTACAAGGCGCAAAAAAGCTTATTGAGTTACTTGAGAAATTCCCAACAAATGCAGAACTGTTAGCGGTTACAAACGAACATAAATCTCAAGAATAACGACCTTGAACAGTGCTTTCATGCATGTCTGTTTGGTTCGACCTAAGATAGTGGCAAACCACAACAGACCTTGATGCTAGCCCTAGCCGCCAG